>JADFMN010000008.1 GCA_022563855.1 Armatimonadota bacterium | reverse complement strand
ATTCCGAATAAACCCTAAAAAACCCGAACAAACCCCACCCCCCCCCCCCCCCCCTGTTCTAATCAAGCACCATGATCTCGATCTTGCGAAACTCGATCGGGTGGCTCTCGGACTGTAGCGAGATCGTCCCGCCCGACAGCATCAGCTGGCCGTCGATGATCAGCTTCTGAGCCTCTTTGTCGCCTGGGTCGTACTGCGGAGCGCCGTACTCCAGCACGACCACGCCGTTGATCATGTGCCGCACGAGCTTGTTGCCGCGCACTTCAATCTCCGCGCGCACCCACTCCTCGCCGTGGAAAGTCGGCGACGAGGAGTTCGTGCAGTGCCGCGTGTGCAGCTTGCCCGCCATCACGACGTGCGTCCCCGGAGTGCACAGATTCCCAGTCGGACGATCCCCAGAACCGCTGCCGCCGAGCAGCTGCACTTCGATCGAAACGGGGAAAGACTGATCCAGACCCATCGACGAAGCGCGCTGGCCGTGGATCATGATGCCGCTGTTCTTGAACGCCCACCCGGGGCCGCCCTTGACCTGGTCGCCGACGAACCGGTACTCGAGCCGCATGCGGTAGTTCGAGTACTCCGTCTTGTAGAACAGGTGCCCGAACCGCCCGTTGAACGGCCCCTCGTACTTGTCGTACCGCACGACGATCTTGCCGTCCTCGACGCGAAACGTGCCATACGGATCTTCGCCAAGCTCCTGCCCGACGATCTTCGGCGTCCACCCGTCCAGCGTCTTCCCGTCGAAGATGCTGACCCACCTATCCTGCCTAAAAGGGGCCAGCGCCAGGACAGCCACGACCAACAGAGAGGAGACGACCGCAGTGACCGGCAAGGGGCGAAGAATCATGCCAGTAACTTACCAGAGACAGCGAAGCGAGAGACAGCGCAGCAAGAGTCAGCAATGCGAGCGTCAGCGTAGCTATGGACAGCCAAAGGCGAAACTGGAGCGGGCGACGAGAATCGAACTCGCATGATCAGCTTGGAAGGCTGGAGCTTTACCACTAAGCTACACCCGCGCCAATCGCCATTGTACCAAGTCCCCGGGGCTCTGGTAACCTCGATACCCGGAAGAGCGGAACAACAAAACGTATGGTCAAGAAAGGAATCATCCTGGCCGGTGGCTCGGGGACGCGCCTGTATCCTGCGACGATCGCCACGAGCAAGCAGCTCGTGCCGGTCTACAACAAGCCGATGATCTACTATCCGCTCAGCGTCCTGATGCTGGCCGGGATTCGCGAGGTCGTCGTGATCACGACGCCGCACGAGCAGGACGCGTTCCGCCGGCTGCTCGCCGACGGGTCGCCCTGGGGCATGTCGATCGAGTACGAGGTCCAGCCAAAGCCCGAGGGTCTTGCTCAGGCGTTCATCATCGCTGAGAGCCGGATCGCAGGCGACCCGTGCGCGCTGATCCTCGGAGACAACATATTCTTCGGCCGCGGATTGACGAAGATCGTGCGAGGGGCTGCCGAAATCGAGAAAGGCGCGGTCGTGTTCGCCTATCAGGTTGAGCGACCGCAGGATTACGGTGTGGTCGAGTTCGACTCCGATGGCGCGGCGGTGAGCATAGAAGAGAAGCCCTCGGAGCCCAAATCCAGGTTTGCCGTGACCGGCCTGTACTTCTATGACGGAACGGTAGCCGAGCGGGCGAAGAGCCTGAGCCCGTCCGCGCGAGGGGAACTGGAGATCACGGACCTGAATTGCCTCTATCTAGCCGAGGGGTCGCTGACCGTAGAGACGCTGGGGCGTGGGTTCGCGTGGCTCGATACCGGCACTCACGCCTCGCTGTTGCAAGCGTCGAACTTCGTCGAGGCGGTCGAACTGCGGCAGGGCCTCATGATCGGCTGCCCAGAGGAAATCTCCTTCCGAAACGGCTGGATTGACGAGGAACAGATTTTGGCGCTCGCCAAGCCTATGGAAAAAACCCCTTACGGCCAATACTTAACACGTGTTGTTAAGGATTTGTAATCGCCAGGTTCCAAATCAGGCGCGTTAGACTCTTGTCCGCTTGAGCAGCGTTGGCGGCACACCCAGATTGCAGGGAGTAGCGTCAAATGAAGAAAGTTTGTGTCGTCGGCTTAGGCTATATCGGACTGCCAACAGCGGCCATGATGGCTGCGAAGGGGTTCCAAGTACTCGGCGTCGACGTTGATCAGAGCATAGTAGATACGGTCAATTCTGGCCACGTGCACATCGAGGAGCCGGGCCTCGTTGGGCTTGTCCGCCACGTGGTTTCCGCTGGCACGCTCACGGCAGCCATACGCCCCCAGTGGGCTCACGCGTACATCATCGCGGTTCCGACGCCGGTCAACGCAGATGGATCAGCTGATCTAGGGGCCGTTCGCGCAGCAGCCAGATCGATTGCGCAAGTGTTCAAGAAAGGAGCGCTGGTCGTCTTGGAATCGACTTCGCCTCCGCGCACGACGATCGATGTCGTCAAGCCGATCTTGGAGGAGTCTGGGCTCAAGGCCGGACCGGACTTCTATCTCGCATATTCGCCAGAGCGCGTGCTGCCCGGACGCATCGTCGAAGAGCTGAGAAGCAACGACAGAGTCGTCGGCGGGATCGATGATCCGTCAACCGAGGCTGCGGCGCGGCTGTACGAGCAGTTCGTAGAGGGCGAGATCCACCGCACGACGTCTTCGACCGCCGAAATGGTCAAGCTCATCGAGAACACGTTCCGAGACGTCAACATTGCGCTTGCCAACGAATTTGCGTTGGTCGCCGAAGTCGTCGATGTCAACGTATGGCAGGCGATAGCTCTCGCCAACTGTCACCCAAGAGTGAACATCCACTCGCCGGGGCCGGGCGTCGGCGGTCACTGCATCGCCGTTGACCCGTTCTTCCTCGTTGAAGCCGCGCCGGACCAGGCGAAGATCATCGCGCTCGCGCGGCAGATCAACGACGGCATGCCCGCCCATACGATCAGCGGCATTCAGGCTGCGGTACGC
The DNA here is from genome assembly GCA_022563855.1 of Armatimonadota bacterium. NCBI lineage: Bacteria > Bacillati > Armatimonadota > Armatimonadota bacterium. The sequence goes on along the minus strand of JADFMN010000008.1, from coordinate 162,478 downwards.
CAGGGCGCAACGATCGCGTGTCTCGGCCTCACCTTCAAGCCAAACGTCGACGACGTTCGAGAGAGCCCTGCATTGCAGATCGCTCACACGCTGAACGCTCGCGGCTATCGAATCCGGGCTCACGATCCGCACGTAGCCCCGGATGGCCTCGATTGCTTCAAAACCGTCGAGGAGGCGGTGGATGGTGCGGACGCGGTCGTCCTGCTTGTGGATCATCGCGAGTACTGGCAGATAACTCCGGAGACCTTGCAGCGGATGGCGGGTCGGAGTATCTTTGACACGCGCTCGTGCCTGGACGAGCAGCTATTCTTGGACGCAGGCTACGAATACCGCCTGCTCGGCGCAGGGAGTTTCATCAGCAAGAGACAGTTGGCGGCGGCGTAATGTTCGCTCCGCTCGACGCATTGCTGAAGCGGACGGTAGACATCGTCGGCGCGGCGTTCGCGCTCGTGCTGTTCGCGCCACTTTTCGTTTTATTGGCGGTTTGGATTCGGCTTGACTCGAAAGGCAAAGCGCTCTTCCGCCAACCCCGTCTTGGGAAACACGGCAGGCAGTTCACGTTCCTCAAGTTCCGGACGATGGTCGTCGATGCTCCTGATATTCGAAATGAAGACGGATCGACGTTCAACGCCGAAGACGATCCGAGAGTAACGCGGGCTGGCAGGTTCTTGAGGAAGACGAGCCTCGATGAGCTGCCGCAGTTCTGGAACGTCCTGATGGGTTCGATGAGCCTCGTCGGCCCCAGGCCGGACCTGGTGTCCCAGATGGAGCAGTACGACGCGAACGAACGAGCGAAGCTGAATGTTAAGCCGGGCATCACCGGACTGGCGCAGATCAACGGGCGCAACACGATCAGCTGGGTTCGGCGCAAGGAGCTGGACGTACAGTACTCCCGATCGCACAACGTGCTCTTCGACATGGCGATCATGGCGAAGACGGTCGTTTACGTCTTGAGCAGACGCGGAGTGTACGCCGAGTCGTCCCAAGGAGCGAGCCAGTGAGCGCGGCGCAGGCCTTGCTTTCAGGCGCCCTCGTTAATACTGTCAGCCTCCAAGCGCTGCACGACCTTTGCTCCCCGAATTTGGATCCTCGGCTGGCGTCGATCAGCAGGAAGCGGGCGATCGATGCGCTCTCCGGCTACGCTTGCTGGATTTGCGAGGATCGAGGAGAGCTGACCGGCATCGCGTGTGTCGATTCCGACTGTTTTGAGACCTCTGTGATCGGCAGCGCGTGCGGAAAGATCAGCTTGTTTCTTGCCACAGATCGTGAGACAGCCGGCGCGCTGCTCGACGGCCTGTCCAAGCACGCTGGCGCGCACAAGCGCCTATCGGTGAGGGTCGATAGCGACGCGATTCACTCCGTTCAAGCGTTGGAGGCAGCCGGGTTTCGGACCGTCGATGGGCTGTTGACGTACGGCAAGGAAGTGAAGGACGTCAGGAAGCCGAGGGGCGTTCGCGTCTGCCAGAAGAGCGATGCGTTCGGTATCGGAGCGCTGGCAGAGGCGTCGTTCGTGCAAGGGCGCTACCACGCTGATCCGTGGATAACGAGCGATCAAGCCGACGATTTGTACCGACAGTGGGGCGAGAACGCCGCGCTGGGGCGCATCGGCGGCACCACCCTGGTGCTCGACGGCGAGGAGGGCATCGCGGGGTTCGTGCTGTGCAGCGCGCACAGGACAGAGCAGGATTCAGTGGGATCGATAGATCTGATAGCGGTGGACAAAGCGGCGCGCGGTACGGGAGTCGGCAAGCGACTCGTGCGCGCAGCGATGCTGTGGTTCTTCGCCCAACAGTGCGGGTACGCGACGGTCGGAACCCAGAGCGCCAACGTCGCGGCGTCGAGGTTTTATCAAGCAAGCGGCTTCAGCTTGGTGTCCAGCAGCGTCACTCTCGCACGTGGCGCGTGACAGGTGTAGAATTGAAGATGGCTGTGTCAAGCGCGAATCGCAAGCGTAGATCGGAGATGCTGCCGTTCTCTCCGCCGCTGATCGGCGAAGAGGAGATTCAGGAGGTCGTCGACACCCTGCGGTCGGGCTGGCTCTCCACCGGCCCGAAAGTTAAGCTGTTTGAAGAGGAGTTTGCTGACAAGGTCGGGTCTGAATCGGCGCTGGCGCTGAACTCTTGCACCGCAGGTTTGCACCTGTCGCTGGCCGCTCTTGGCATCGGACCCGGCGACGAAGTGATCGTTCCCTCCATGACGTTTTGTGCGACCGCGAACGTTGTCGTGCATCTCGGCGCGACTCCCGTGATCGTCGATGTCGAGCCCGACACGCTCAACATCTCTCCAGACTGCGCCCGCGACGGTATGACAGAGAGGACGAAGGCGATCATGCCGGTGCACTATGCAGGTCATCCAGCAGACATGGACGCCGTACGCGCGATCGCGGCTGATCGCGGCGTTGCGATCGTCGAAGACGCGGCGCACGCGGTAACGGCGAAGCACCGGGGGGAGTTCGTCGGATCGGGCGCGAATCCGGCCGCCTTCAGCTTCTACGCGACCAAGAATTTGACGACGGGAGAGGGCGGCATGTTGACAGGCCCGCCCGACTTCATAGACCGCTGCCGCACGCTCAGCCTGCATGGGATGAGCCGCGACGCATACCGCCGGTACGACGCTGGCGGATCTTGGTATTACGAGGTGACCGAACCCGGCTACAAGTGCAACATGTCCGACATCCAGGCGTCGATCGGAATCTGGCAACTGCGAAAGATCGCGGCGTTTCAGGAGCGACGACGAGAGATCGTCGCACGCTACACCGCAGCTTTCTCAAGCCGGTCGGAGCTTCAGTGCCCGATCGAGCGAGACACCGTCGAGTCCGCCTGGCACCTGTACGTCCTGCGGTTGAGTCCAGACTTGCTCCAGATTGATCGAGCGCAGTTCATCGAAGAGCTGCGCGAGCGCAACATCGCGACGTCTGTTCACTACATTCCGCTGCACATGCAGCCGTACTACAGGGATCGGTTTGGACTCTCCCCGTCCGACTTCCCGGTCGCGACTCAAGCTTACGAAAACATGTTCAGCCTGCCGCTGAACGTCTGCATGACCGACGAGGACGTGGACGACGTCATCGCCGCAGTGCTGGAGATCAGTTTCGAGTTCGCGCGCTAGCTTCGTCCAGAAGCTGGTTGTAGAGATCCCAAGTTTCATCGAACATGCGTTTGATCGTGTACTCGCGCCGCACCTTGGTATGGGCGGCCTTGACGCACGCATCGGCCAGCGCCGAGTCGGTGGCCATTCGAACGATCGCAGCAGCTAGTCCATCGACCTCCCGGGCTTTTACGAGCAAGCCGGTCTCGCCGTCGTCGATCAACTCCGCGTTTGGAAGGATGTCGGTCGTGACGATCGGCTTCTGAGCGGCCATCGCCTCCATGATCGAGATCGAAAGCCCCTCCCAGAGCGACGGGCTGCAGAAAATATCGCACGCGGCGACGATGCGCGGTACGTCGCGCCGGAACCCAAGCATCCTGACGTTGTTCTGCAAGCTCAGTTCTTCTATGATCGCCTCTAGTTGCTCTCGCGCAGGTCCCTCGCCGGCGAGTACGACCACAACCGGCGTTTCGGCGAGTCCCTCCCTGATTTGCGGCAGCGCCCTCAGCAGATACGGCAGTCCCTTTTGATCTGCCAGCCGGCCGGTGGCCGCGATCAACAGCGTGTCCGGGTCCACGTCGATCTCCTTGCAGAACGCCAGCCGATCTACGTCTCGCGCTGCCAACTCCCACGGCTCGATGTCGATGCCGTTGCAGATCGTGACCAGCTTGTCCGCACGCCCGATTCCGAGCGTCTTCGACTGCTCCATCACCGCGTGGCTGACGCAGATGCTCTTCGTCGCGGCGTTGATGGCCATGCTCTCCAACCGGCCGAAGATGAGGCGGTGCGCCCGGCTGGAGAACTCCGAAACCGGGAATCCAGCCTGATGGTGCATCACGACTGGTACAGGGCTGAACTTGCCCACGATTCTGCCGAGAAAGCCGGGGGTCGAACTGTACGTGTGGAGGACGTCGTATTCTTCCTGCTTGAGCAGCGAACGCAGCGCGAACGCCGCGCGCACGATCTTCAGAGGAGAGATTTCGCGCGGGATGAGAACGTCGGCCATGATGTGAAGGCCTGGAATCTCGATCAGCTGCTCGATCGTCGGCTCGTCGGTCGTGAGGGCGTGCACTTCGACCCCTTTGTTGAGCAGGTAGCGGCACCACTCGATCAAGAGGTACGTCGCTCCGCCGAACTTCGAGTCGCCAACGATTTGGATCGTCTTCATTTCGCTTTTCCGCAGACCTCCTCGTACAGATCGCGAAGCCTCTTGCTCATGATATCGGGCCCGAACTGGTCGTGAAACAACTCTGTCGTGCGGATTTTGAACTGCTCTCGCTGTTGGTCGGTTCGATTTGCGAGCTTCTTGAGAGCGTCGTCCAATTCGGCCACGTTTCCGTACTCCACCACCTCTCCGAGATCGTGCCGGATCACGTCGTCGTCAACGCCGGTGTTGCGCGCGACGACGACCGGTACGCCGACCATCATGGCTTCGTACAGCTTGTTCGGACTCGAGTGTCGATGGTTCGGAAACGACGGGTCGTAGGTGATCGGCAGCACGTCTGCCACGGACGTGTGCTCAAGAACTTCGGAGTACGGGATCTTTCCGATGAACTGTACGTTCTCGCGGCCTTCTGCCACTTCGCGAATCTCGGCCTCGTCTCCGCCGATTCCTCCGATCACCAATTGCCAATCAGCGTGTCTTGCTACGACCTCCACTAGCTCGCGGAGGCCTCGCCGGACAGAAAGCACGCCGACGTACAGGACGACAAAGCGGTCGGGCTCTCTTTCTCTTTTGCCGGTTGGCTGCTGCGGTGGAACGTTCGCCAGGATCGTCAATCTCGGTGGCTCGACCTTGCCGAACAGCACACGCCGCGACTCGGTCGGCATCACGACAGCATCGCTCCTTTTGACGAAGAACATCTCCATCCTGTGCGCGAGACGGGCAAGCCAGGCCGGGCCGGTCGGAAACCGACTGACGGAGTAAAAGTCGCAAATATCGTAGATGAACTTTGCACGGCAAAGCCGCGCGCACATCCAGCACGGCAGCGCGGTATCCAGATCCATCGCGTGGATGGCGACCAAACGCCTCCTGCGCCGCCAAAGCGTCCAGAAAAGCCACCAAGACCAGCACGCGAGCGGCCACAGGTTCTTGATGCCTGCCCCGTGCTGGCCTGAGAACGGTGCCTGGACGAACTCGACATCCGGCCAATCCGGCGGAGTCCCTCGACTTTCCCGGGGCCAAGAGAGCGAGCACGCCGAATACCCCGCGTCTGCAAGCCATCGAACGGTGCGTTGGCTGCGGGCGTCGCTCGCCACGTCTGTTGCGCGTGCGACGGTCACGAGATTGCGCCCGCTAGACATCGCCTCCCGCTGAGGCCGGGCTCCTTTCCGCTTTCCAGACAAGGCGGATGCGCGGTAAGAGATCGTAAATGGCCGCGACCACGATCATGTTGATGAACAGGAAGGCGAGGGCCTGGAACCCCGCTCTCAGATACACCGCGGCCATCATTAGAAAGTAGCACCAGACAAGAAAGTGGTGCGGCCTGGACGCGCAGAACCGGCGCGCCAGTGCGATGATCACTCCGTAGAGGAACAGGTTGAGGCCGACGCCGGCGACGTCGAACTGCGCGAAGCCCTCTCCCCAGGCGGTGAACGTCCAGATCTGTACGGTCCCTCCGGGATCGAACTGAGAGCCGAACAGCTCCACCGTCATCCTGTTCTCGAACGCCGTCAAGGGCTTCTCAGGCCAAAGGTCGCGCGGGATGAACGTGAGCCACATCAGCGAGTAGTTCTTGCCGTACTCGTAATCGACGTCGCCATCGCTCAGCTTGGTGTACAGCATGGCCATCGGCTCGACGAAGTACGTGCTGGTCCCGAACGAGCTGAACCGGACTAGCTTGTCTTCGGAGAGATCCGAGATCGCGAAGTCGAGCCCCCCTCCGCGGAGCATGTTGAAGAACGCCGCCATGAGCACGAAACCAGCCGCCAGCGCGGCCAGCGCAGGCATCGTCAGCCGACGCACGTGATAGTGGAAGTAGAACGCCGGAAGCATCAGTATCACGAGAAGCTGAAGCCGAGTCGTGAACATCATGAAAACGCCGACGAACAGGGCGGCGTAAAGCATGCCGGCAGCCAGCCAACGCTTTCGCTGCAGCGTCACCATGATCAAGATCAAAAGCCCGACCTGGAACACGGTCATGACGTAGTTCAAGATCATGCCGAACCCGAGGCTCTTAGCCAGGGAGTACACGGTCACGCGCTCACCCAGCAGCCAGTCGAGGATCGAAATACCGGCGATCGTCGAGTACAGCTTGGCGATGGCCAGGGACGCCAATAGGTAGATCACGGACGCCGCTATCAGCCACACGCGCGACGGCGATCTGAGTCGCGGGCCGGCGCCAGCCGGACTGGTATTCGGCGGGATAACGTATAGCCCTGCGTAGAGCGCGATCTGACCCACCAACAGCGTTAGGCCAAAGCTGACGTCGGTCGCAAGAAGGTTTCGCGCAAGCGGGCTGAGCAGCGAGCCGACGAACAGCAGCAACACGATCGCTACGTCTATCAGCGAGGTCACAGCGAACGGATCGATGCGGCCGTGCCGACGATAGATCCAAGCCTGGTGCGCGATGGCAACGATGAGGAACAGCCAGTGCATACAGCCTCGCAGACCCTGTTCGAGTCTACCTGTGCACCTCCTCAATGCTAGTCCCCCCAGAACTTCGGTTGACGCGTTGCAAGTACGCGAACGACGTCGCCATGTGCCAGCCGTGACCGACGAGATATGCGATCGCCATCCCCTCTGCCCCGCCGTCCAACAACAGGATCGCTGCGGTGATCGTCACGACCGACGTCGCAGCGTTGAGCGCCATCCCCGCCCACGCCTTGTGAAGGCTCAAGAGGATGTTGCCGATCGGAACGGTCGCACCTGTGAGAACGGCGCTGACGACTAGCAGCTTTAGAACCGGCAGGCCGGATGCGAAGTCCTCGCCGTACGCTTCGATGATGAGCGAGGACCCAAGGTAGACCACGAGCGCAGGGGCAGCAACAGCCAGGGCAGAGATGCCTATGTTCGCGCGGCACAGCCTGCCGAACGATCGAGCGTCGCCTTCGCCAAGCGCGCTGTTCAGGAGCGGCACGAAGGTGGTGGCGATCACGCTCGGCAAGAACAGCAGCGCGAGCCGCCAAGTCAGACCGGCGTTCAGCAGCCCCATCTCGGCGAATCCTCCGGGCTCCCTGATCAGCATCACGGCGATCAACCAAGAGATCGGTACGTATGCAAGAGCGGAAAGCGTTTTCGGGACGAAGATCGAGGCGAACAGCTTGCGCTCCGCCTTGTCCGGGCGATCACCGATCGGCACTGACTCGTCTTTCAGCAGTCGCCGGATGACCATCAGGTTGCCGACGCATCCGATCAAGTTGAAAGCGCCCAGCCCGATGAGCGCACCCATGACCCCGAAGATCGGCACGAGCACCAGTTGGAGAGATATCCCGACCGCCGCACGGACGAGCCCGACGAGCGCCAGTGGCCGGAATCCCTCAAACCCCGTAATGACGCCCCGCGTGGTTCCATCGACGGCTACGAGCCCGAGCACGACGGAGGCCACGAGAAACTCCTCGACGAGGTGTGGAGCGTCGAAAACGTACTGGGCCAAAAAGGGCGACAGGCCGGCGAACACGAGCGACACCGCTACTGCGAGCGAGATGCCGACGTGCAGCGAGTGCCGCACGAACCGCCCTGTCTTGGCCAAATCCTGGACGCGGTACTCTGCGATGAACTTTGCCGAGGCTACCGCCAGCGCCGGACCGGCGAACACCGTGAAGGTGGCGATGCTGATTTGCAGCGCGCCAAGCTCGCCGTACTCCGACTTGCCCAACCATCGACCGACGACGACGGCGACGAAGAGGTTGGCCATCTGTGTGAGGCCGGTGCCCACCGTCGCCCAAGTGATGCCTGAGACGATGCGCTTCCGCCAGTTCGGCCCTAGGGCGGCTGTGTTCGGGCTCAACTGACCTTGAGCCTTCGAATCGCCAGGTAGATGCCGATCAGCAGACCCAGTATCGCGCCGGCGGTGGCAGAGCGAGGATAGCGCTTGTTGACCGGCTTATCGAGTATATGCGGGGGGTCTAGGACCTCCCACGCCAACGGGTCGCGGGAAGCCTCGACCAGCGCCCTGCTATGGCTCGTCTCAAGCTCGCCGACGGCTTTTGCGAGGTAGTCCGTTTCCGCAAAGAGCATCCTCATTTGCATGCTCTCCTCCGGCATGGTGCTCACCAGCACCTTCAGTGCGTCGACCTGCGCTTGGAGCGACACGCGCCTCGTCTCAAGGGTCGCCAAACCCTGTGCCTCGCCCAGGCCTAGAGTCGCGTCTTCGATCGCCACCAGGTACAGCTCGATCTCAGATGCGAGCGACTCGCGCGTAGCGCTGACTCGCGCCTCCATCCGCCCGATGTCTGGGTGCGAGGGCCCTAGCACCGCCCGCGATTCGGCCAAGGCGAGTTCCGCATTGGCCAGCGTTTGCCTAAGGTCCTGCAGTGGCGCGGTATCCAGGCTCAGATTCTCGGGGTCGGACACTGCCCCCCTGAGCCTGGATCTGAGGTCAGCCAGCGCTGCGATGACGCTTGCAAGCTCCCCCTCCCTGGTTCGCAGGTCGATCTTGAGCACCTGCGCCTGATCCCCGTCGGTCATCGCCTGCTTTCGATAATCTCGCAGCTTCTGCTCTGCCTCGGTAAGGTCGGCCCGTTTCTGCTCGATCAGTTCGGCGAGCAGCGTTACAGACTGGCGGCGGCGGGATTTCCGCAGACGCTCGTCGATCTCTCGGAGCGATACGATCGACGTTTTGACGATGTCCAGGATCAGGTCTTTGTCGCTGTTGGTCGCAGAGATCTCGATAATCCCAGCTCGCAGGTCAACCGAGACGTCGCGGAGCTTCTCTACTCGCTCATTGGTTGTTCTAGTCGCCTCGGAGACTGCAGTGAGGTTGGTATTGCTCTTGAGCATTCCGGCCAGCAATTCGATTCCGGTGCCGCTGCGAAGCATCGGGATTCCTGCAACACTCGCCGTATCCGGAACCACCAATACCGTTACGCGCGCCTTGTGAATCGTGGGCTGGATGTACGCGTACAGAAGCGACGCGATGGTAAAGGTGAAGCACCACCCCAACACGATGAGCGGTCGCTTCTTAAACGCCTGGCCGATGAGGCCGACGTTGACCTCCGTCACCTTCTCGCGACTGTCCATGTCGTTCATGCTATTTCGTTGCGCGGCGAGTCTACCGTTCGGCGCCGGCTACCGCCCTCCGAGGAATACGTCGAACAGCAGGGCCGCGGACGCGAGCTTTGTAATCGAATCGATCGTGATGCCCTTAGGCTCGCCGAAGTATAGAAAGTCGCCGGGGAGCATCGCGGGGTTCGCTCCCTCAATGCCGTCCTTTAGGAATTCGTCGATGTGAAACGTCTGGACGACGTACTTGCCATCCGGACCGACCCGGACGAGCGCGACCCGGCGGGTCGTGCCTTCTGCGTTCACTCCTCCTGCGAGCGACAGGGCGTCGGCAGCTGTCAGTCGCTCGTTGTCGCGGATCGCGTACCGCCCTGGCCGTTCTACCTCTCCCAGGACGTAAACATACCGGCGGTTGTCCGGCACGAACACGATGTCGCCTGGCATTAGAGCGAACTTGTCGTATCGCCCTTCGCCGTCCAATCTCGCGGATAGATCGAGCCGCACCGTCTCGCCGTTGCGGAACACCAGGACGCCGTCCAAAGTGCCGTCGGATAGGAGCCCGCCGGCCGTGGTCACCGCCGCCATGACATCGCTTCCGGAGCCGAGCGTGAGCTTGCCTGGGCTCTGCACTTGCCCTGCGACGAAAACCTCGATGCGCTGGGGGGGAAGCGCCGAAATCGTATCGCCGGCCTGAATACGGAAACTGTGGGCTATGATGCCGAATCGCGCGGAAAATCCGAACTGCTCGCCACCTCGCCTAACCACGATCTCCATCTGGTCCAGGAGCGTCTCCTGACTTGCGCTCGAGGAAACACCGATTGGCGGGGCCAGCCCACCGGCGAATGCGACCGCTTGGGCAAGCGACGAGCCAGCGGGCACGCTCATTTCGCCAGGATTGGTGAACTGGCCGACGAGCCAGATGCGGATCGTGGGCTTCGTCGCAACAATCACGACGTCCTGAGGCTCGAGCGGACCGACCCAAACGTCGCTCCCTTCCAGCAATGCAGCCATCTCAACAGTGCGGATAGGCTTTCCAGATCGGTACACCGTGGCTAAGAACTGTCCCGGATCTTCGATCTCGGTTCCGGCAAACAGCCGGCGCAGGTCCGTGCCGGGCGTATAAGGGACAGAACCGTTGGAAACCGCAGCGCCGACCACGTAAATGACCGCGCTGGCCTGTGATTTGAAGGAGAGAAAAACGCGCGGATCGGTGAGCAGGCCGAGCAATCGCTCTCGAATCTTGCCCTCAGCCTGCTCAAGGCTCTGGCCTGCCACGGCAAGGTGTCCAAACCCTGCGCCGCTGATCCACCCGTCGCTAGCGACCGTCAGCTCGCCCGAATACTCCTCAAAGCCGAGAACGTCGAGCCTCAACACGTCTCCGACCCCGATCGTTGCCGGCTCATCGGCCCAGGCGAGCGAAATAGAGAGAATCGCACACAGAATTCCAGCTGCGGTACGCATGGCCAGGAATATACCGCGCTACTTGGCTCCATTCATCTCGACAAATGTGTGGAAATTGTGGAAAGACGAGCCGACAATTAGCGTCGGGGCAGCCTGAATCGTAAGGGTAATGATACGCAGCAAAAACACCTATAATTGTCCATACAGGCTAGACGGATTTCCGCCCGGTTGTCTTCACCAGGAAAATGATTGCTAGAGACGCGCTTGACGGACTGAAACGGCGACCAGCCAGTACCTGGGTTGCCGTTCTTTCGGTCTTGAGCGTAGACTTGGTCCTTGTGTGGGCCAGCCTGATACTTGGGCTTGCATTGGCGCAAGGCGCGCCGTCCATATCCGGCCTCGCACAGACGGCGGTGCTATACGGTGTGCCCATTTCTGGCGTGGCCTGTTTCATGTTCGTGTGGCGGCGCCTATACAGAATCAACAACCGGTTCCTGGGGGTCTACGACGTCCTGAACATTGCGTTCGTCGCCGCCGCGCTAGGAACAAGCCTGCGCGTTGTCGAGATAGCTTTCAACGCTCCGATATCCGCCGCAACTCCGTGGGTTCCGGCCATCCTGCTCGGATTCTTCTCTGCGACTCTGCTGACCATAGCTAGGCTGTACCCGCGCTTGGTCGAGGCTCGGCACCTCATGCCGATCTCAGCCCAAGCGACTCAAGGGGTGCGACGGACGCTGATCGTGGGTGCAGGCGATGCAGGAGAGGCGGTATTCAGAGAGATCATGCGGCCAGGGGAATCTCGATACAAAGTCGTCGGCTTCGTCGATGACGACCCAGCGAAACAGCGTTCGACGATTCACGGCGTGCCAGTCTGCGGCGGCATAGATGACTTGCCGGAACTCGCCTCAAGGCTCTCCGTCAGTGAGATCATGATCGCCATTCCGACCGCTTCGGGGCCTGAGATGCGGCGCATTTCTCAACAGTGCATGCAAACTACGGCGCGCGTGCGCACGCTTCCGTCGATCAGCTCGTTCGTCAACGGTAACGCGAGGGTGCTGCCGATGCTGCGAGAGATGAGTGTCGAGGACCTCGTCCGGCGCGAAATGCTTGAAACTGACAGCACGCAGATCGCCAGCCTGATTACCGGGAAGAGAGTCTTGATCACGGGGGCCGGCGGATCGATCGGATCCGAGCTGTCCAGGCAAGTTTCGCGGCTGGTGCCGAGCAGCCTAGTTCTCCTCGGACGTGGCGAGAACAGTATTTTCGAGATCGATCACGAGCTTCGAAGCACACAGGCGTTCCACGGAACTCCTGTCATTTGCGACGTGCGCAACACTCGAAACCTCGGCTCCGTGTTCGACCGGCACTCGCCGGAGGTCGTGATCCACGCCGCCGCGCACAAGCACGTGCCGCTCATGGAGTCTGCCCCGATCGAAGCGATTGAGAACAACGTGTTTGGCACGTTGAACGCCGTCGACGAAGCCGTTCGAGCCGGGTCGCAGCACTTCATCCTGGTTTCAACGGACAAGGCGGTCAACCCTCAGAACGTGATGGGCGCCACCAAGCGGTTAGCTGAAATCATCATCGCTTCTGTTGCTAGCGAGTTCTCCGGATCGTATTCAATCGTCCGGTTCGGCAATGTGCTGGGCAGCCGGGGCAGCCTGGTGCCGATTCTCAGAAAGCAGATTCTTCGCGGCGGCCCGCTGACGATCACCCACCCAGACATGGAGCGGTTCTTCATGACGATTCCAGAAGCCGCTCAACTCATTCTGCAGGCTGGCTCGATGGGGGATCGCGGCGAGATATTCATTCTGGACATGGGCGACCCGATCAAGATCATCGACCTGGCCGAGGACATGGTGCGGATGCACGGCCTCGTTCCCGGTCAGGACATCGAGATCAAGATCACCGGCATCCGCCCGGGCGAGAAGCTGAGAGAGGAGCTTTCGGCGACGGATGAAAACCTGGTCGCTAGCGAGCACGAGAAGATCGGCATCGTCAAGAACGGGCAGGCCGTTGATTGGCGATGGCTACAGGACGAGCTGACACATCTGAAGTCGCTTTGCCACGAGGGCATGGAAGAGGAGGCGCGCGAGCTGCTGATGGAGCTCGCTTGGGGGAGGATCAAGTCCACGATTCCCGCCATTGGTACGGAGTTGCGGGTTGCGCAGGGCTAAAATAGAGCCAGCTTCAGGGCGCTTGTGCTCAAGCCCGCCACCCGTCTATGATCCAGCAATCGCAGACCGATGCGCCTGCCGTCGATTCTTACCTGATCGACCTGCAAGCCGATATGACCGAGGACGCCGAGTTCGGCGTCCGGCGCTTGGTCGTTTCTAAGGCCGAGGTAGTCGTGCTCGATGAAGCTGGCGCTGTGGTTCTGCGAGTGCCGTTTTCTGAGATTGAGACCGCGAGAAACGAGCCGGTCGTCTCGGGAGGCAGGCTGTTGCTGCGAACCAAGGCCGGGGAGGACATCGTCGCGACTTCTTACTCCCTCACGCACGCAGACCTGTTTTCAGAGGCGGCGCGGGGTATCGAGCAGCTCGCGAAGGGCCAAGAGCTTTCGATCAACCTAAAGCTGGAGAGAACCCGCTGCGAAAGTTGCGGAAGGCTTCTGCCTGAGAAGGACGGCGTCTGCCCGGCTTGCCTGAAGCGGGGCAAGACGTTCATGCGGGTTGCGGCTTATCTGAAGCCGTATCGCAGGCATCTTGGCGTCTTGGTGACGATCTCGCTCTTGGCGACCGGCCTGAACCTGATTCCACCCCAGTTTCAAAGGCTGATCGTCGATCGCCTGACCGCTGGAGAGCTTGAGCTCGGCGGCTTGATGCAATTGGTCGGTGCGTGGTTCGCCATCGCAGCAACAGCGGTCACGCTCCAGGTCTTCAGCAACCGGATGATGACGTTTCTCGGTTCAAATATCGCTGCGGACCTGCGCGCGTCGACCTTCAACACCGTACAGCGACTCCACGTCGCCTACTTTGACAAGAAAACGGTCGGCGCAATTACAAGTCGCATCACGCACGATACAGATCGAATCTGGATGTTCCTCGTGGACGGCATGCCGTTCATGGTCACGAACGGGCTCGTCCTCATCGGGGTCATCTTCTTCCTGTTCCGCGTCGACTGGGTGCTCGCGCTCGCCATCATGGCTCCGCTCCCCCTCATGGCGGTTCTGGCGGTGACGTTTTGGAAGCCGCTTTCGAGCATGTTCCACAAGGTCAGCCAGAAGTGGGCTCGAATCTACATGCACATCAACGAGGCGGTCTCCGGCGTGCGCGTCGTGAAAGCGTTCGTCCGCGAAGACCACGAGTTTGCAAGGTTTCAGACAAGGAACAACGAGTGCCTGAAAGCGGCGATGGCCGCCGACCAGCGGTGGTACACGATCCTCGGTGCAATGTCGCTTTGTGTGTCGCTGGGAGTCCTCATCAACTGGGGGCTCGGGGGCTACTTCGTGCTGATCGGAAGGCTGACCCTTGGAGAGTTCATCATGACCAACGCGTATCTGATCATGGTGTACGGGCCGCTCATGTGGTTTGCTCAAATCAACAACTGGTTCAGCCGAGCGATGGCGAGCGCCGAGAGGATCTTCGAGATGATGGACATGCCGCCTGACGCCGGAGATGGCGACGGTATCGAGCACGAGATCGTCGGCGAGATCCAGTTCGACAACGTGCGATTCGGCTACGACAAGTCGAACCCGGTGCTGAAGGGCGTATCGTTCACGGCGAAGGCGGGCGAGATGATCGGGCTTGTCGGCCACTCTGGCGCAGGCAAGTCGACGACCATCAACCTGATCGCGCGGTTCTACGAGCCCGACGCAGGCACCTTGAAGATCGACGGGATCGACTACAAGGACCTCAACCTCCACAGCTACAGAAGCCAGATCGGCATCGTGATGCAGGATCCGTTCCTCTTCCACGGGACGATCGCGGAGAACATCTCGTACGGCAAGCCGGACGCGTCGATAGAGGAGATCATGGCGGCGGCCCGCGCGGCCAACGCGCACAACTTCGTCCTGGCTAAACCGAACGGTTATGACACGATCGTCGGGGAGCGCGGGGCGAAGCTCAGCGGCGGAGAAAGGCAGCGCATCAGCATCGCGCGCGCCATCTTGCACGACCCTCGGATCCTGATCCTCGACGAGGCGACCAGCAGCGTCGACGTCGAGACGGAGAAGGAGATACAAGAGGCGATTTCGCACCTCATCAAGGGTCGCACGACGTTTGCTATCGCGCACCGCCTGTCCACGCTCCGCAACGCAGACCGGCTGATCGTGCTCGAGCGCGGCGAGGTCAGCGAAATCGGGACGCACGCCGAGCTGATGGAGAAGAAGGGCACGTTTTACAAGCTCGTCCAGATCCAGAGCGCGATCAACGAGATCGTTGGCGTAGGGGTGATCGAATGAGCGTGACCGCGAGAGAGTTCGAATTCGGCAGAGACAGGCTAAGCCTTGCTTGGGAGGTTGGCTTGTGAAGCTGTTCTACAAGCCGGAGGGACGGCTGAGGCTAGAAACGGAGGATCGCTGCTACCTCCAGGTGCGCCCAACGTGGGCGGCGCCGATCTCGCAGCCTGGCAAGTTCCTTTCGCTGCTCGACGGAAAGGACAGGGAGATCATGACGTTCCCTGACGGGTTGCGCGGGCTGGACAAGGAGGCGCGCCGCATCTTGGATGGTGAATTGAAGCACCGATACCTCACCGCGTACATCAACAAGATCGTTCGCGCTCACACGGAGTTCGGTGCGACGTACTGGACTGTTGAGACCGATCGCGGAGGAAAGGACTTCGTGACACAAAGCTTGCAGGAGAACGCGCAGTGGCACACCCCCACACACTTGGTGCTGGTCGACGTCGATGGCAATCGATTTGAAATCCGCAACACCGCCGAGCTTGACGAAGACAGCCGGGTATTGCTGCTGAAGATCGTCTAGTCCCAAGCCGCAGACGCTCTCAGGCGGTTCAAGAGACGAAGTCGCCTTGTCTGATGCGAGCACCCTATTGTGGCTGCAACTCTTGCTTTGCAGGCGCCTCGGCGGGCAGCCTAATGGTGGCAGTCGTACCTGAGCCCTCTTCGGACTCTATTCGAATTTCACCAGCCATAGCCCGCACTAAAGCGTCGGCTACAGCAAGTCCGAGGCCGGAGCCTTCGACGTCGGTTTGTTCTGCACCAAGACGGTCGAACGGCGTGAAGACTTGGTCGAGTTTTTCAGCAGGGATACCGACGCCGGTATCCACGACTGAAATGAGGACGTGCCCGTCGTCTTGCCTCGCGTCAATGATCACGGTACCGCTCGGAACGTTGTACTTCACTGCGTTGGAAACGAGGTTCAGCAGCACCTGGGCCAGGCGCCGCTCGTCGCCGTACACCGTTAGCCCGGGTTCGATGTTCAGCTGGCTGATCGTGACATCGCTCTCCTCGGCTATCGGCTTCATGATATTCACGACTTGTGCGACGATGTTTGGCACGTCGAGCAAAGCGCAATCGATGCTAATGCGACGATCCTCGATTCGGGCGATATCGAGCACGTCGTTGATGAGCCCTAGGAGGTGCCGGCCTGCGTACAGGATGTTCGCAACGCCTTCTCGCTGGCGGTCTGCCAACGATTCCATCTCAAGCAGCTGCGCGAACCCCAAGATTGTGTTGAGTGGGGTCCTCAGTTCGTGGCTCATGCGCGACAGAAACTCGTTCTTGGCAGTGATTGCGCTCTCAGCCGCGGCCTTGGCGGCTACGATTTCCTTTTCGGCTTGCTTCTGGGCAGAGATATCCTCGTAAGTCCCGATGTAGCCTGTCAGCTTGCCGTCGAGCCAGGTCTTGACCGTGTGCGTCCGCGCCCAGAACTCTTCACCGTTGCGAACGCCAGGGATTTCCCCAGTCATGCTCTTCTCTGCTGAAGCGGTGAACTCATGCCACATCCGTCTGGCCTCCTCTCTCAAGTCGGGTTGAACCAGATCAAGCCAGCCCCCACCCATCGCTTGCTCAGGCTCGATCCGGTTGATGCGGCAAAACGCTTCGTTGACGTAGTCGAGAGATCCGTCCGCATCGTGCGTGAAGATTCCGATCGGCGAGCTTGCTGCCATAGAACGGAATCGTTCTTCGCTGGCCGCCAGCTGTTCTTCGGCGATGTGTCTCTGGGTGACGTCGTGGGTGATGGTAACGAAGCCTAATTCGTCACCGCTGTATCGAATCGGCGCAGACGTCGTCTCGATCCAACGGACTTTTCCGTCGACCAGAATTCTATGCTCCGATCGGAAGAGCACATCCACGCCCGTATTCACGGCTGTGATGAACTCCGCTACACCGCGATCGACTCGCTCAAGGTCGTCGGGGTGCAAAGACTCTAGGAACTGCCGACCTCGGAGCTCGTCGGCCGGAACACCGAGGATCAATGCCAGGGCCGGGTTCGCGTACACCATCATTCCGTCGCTGTCCCGAATTGAAATGCCCATTGGCGATCCTTCTGCAAGAGCGTGAAATCGCTCCTCGCTCGCTCGAATCAGATACTCGAACTCGACTTGATCGGTAATATCGTGCACCTCGTTTGCGTACCGGACGCTACCGTCGGACAGGTACATAGGAACGGTAGTGGTTGAAACCCACTTCGTAGTCTCGCCGACGATAATGCGGTGCTTCGATCGGAACACCGCCCCATCCCCCTTTCTGGCATAGTTTAAGAACGCTGTAAGTCGAGCGCTCAAATCATCAGCGTCCGCAGGGTGAACTGTGGCTTGATAATTGGTGCCCACCAACGACTCGACGTCCTGCCCGATGATTGCAGCGATGGCGCGGTTTGCGTATACGACCACGTCGTCGCTGTCGCGGATGATGATCCCAACCGGGGAGTCGTCTGTGACTGCACGGAACCGCTCTTCGCTCGACCTGAGTTTCGCCTCGGCAGCCTTATCCGCCGTGATGTCTTGGAGGGTCGCCACCAACCCCGTCAGTCGCCCATCCTGGATCATCGGCGAGACGATGGACCTGACCCATTTAACGTCGCCGTTCTTGAGCAGCAGCCTGTGCTCACGCCTGAACGGGCCAGACGAAGCATCGTGTGATTCCCAGGCCGCTGCCAGCTCTTCGATGTCGTCGGGATGCACGACCTGCCGATGCCCCATATCGAAAGCCTCATCTGCGGTCAAGCCGGTGATCTCCGTATACCGCTCGTTTACGTGATACGCCATCGAATTCGGCTCCGTCACGATGATGCCGAACGGCGACGCGTCGCTGATTGCCCTGAACCGTTCTTCGCTCGCTTTCAGAGCGAGGCTCTGCTTTCTCTGGTCGGTGATATCCTCCATGGTCCCGATCCAGCCGACGTGCGTCTTGCCGCTCCAGATCGGCGTCAAGATGATCCGGACCCACTTGACCGTTCCGTCCTTGAGCTTGATCCTGTGCGCGCGCTCAAACTTGCCGGCCGAGACGTCGTGCGACTCCCACTCGCGGATGAGCCAGCCGCGGTCGTCAGGGTGGATGACCGACCGGTGCCCAAGGCCAAGCGCCTCCTCGATTGTCAGACCTGTGATCTCCGTGTAGATCCTGTTGACGTGATCGACGCGAGCTTCAAGGTCGGTGACGAAAATCCCAAACGGGGACGCCTCGTTGATTGCGCGGAACCGTTCTTCGCTGGCTTTACGCCCAATCCGAGCCACGGGCTAACCCTGCGCGGTGGCCGCGAGCGTGTCCGACCAGTTGGTGGTGACGGGGGCCAGGATCGACTCGTGAACGACGAGCCTCGCGGACCAGTTCTGGAACAACGGGATCAGTTCCGCTTCGGGCAGGTTCAAATAGTCTGCCATCAGGGCCCGAGTCTATCCCGAAAGCCCGGGTTCCTGCACCCAGTTCACGTGAATGGGGCTCTGGTTCACGACCCGGAGCCTCTGTCGCCCTGTCGGCGCCTGATCGACCCGGCGACCATCAGGCGACGGCGAAGCCGACGACAGCGAAGCGGCCGACAGCGAAGCGGACGACGCTCCATCAAGATCTGGAGCCCTCGACGAGAATTGGACTCGTGACCTCCTCTTTACCAAAGAGGTGCTCTACCACTGAGCTACAAGGGCTTGCGTGAGACTCTGGTGGGGAGTGCAGGATTTGAACCTGCGTAGGCATCAGCCGGCAGATTTACAGTCTGCTCCCATTGACCACTCGGGCAACTCCCCACGCAACGACAATGTATACCTTAAGTCGGCCTGGAGCTCAGTCTGCGACAGGGTCGGCTTGGGCCTTGTTCGGCCGGAAGAAAATGTATGCGGTAACGGCGGTGCCGATGAGCACACCGATCCAGAACGCGATCCAGATGTTGTTGCCTGACTGAGCAAGAGCCTCGTCAGGAATGTCGGTGCCCGCCGGGCGCGACATTTGGGAGATACCGACGAAGACGGACGTCCCAAGCGCGGCGACGGTTCCAGAACCGATAGCCGTCACGGTGGCCGCTGCCACGAACTGCACGTACTTGCGCATCTAGCCGATTGTAGACCGATTCCGGCTGGCCAGGACTGGGATCACATCGTTGGGCGTAGAATAAGCGTTCGATGCCGAAGACGCTGTTCGAGAAGATATGGGCTGCGCACGTCGTGACCGAGCTGGACGACGGCGGCGCGCTGCTGTACGTCGACCGGCATCTGGTCCACGAGGTCACTTCGCCGCAGGCGTTCGACGGATTGCGCGAGGCAGGCCGGTCCGTCCGACGACCAGACCTCACGTTCGCAACCGTCGATCACAACGTGCCGACGGACGGTCGGGAGATCGAGGCAGACAGCTTGAGCGGGCGGCAGATCGCCGCGCTGTCGCGAAACGCGGCTGAGTTTGGCGTGTCGCTGTTTGGATATGGGGACAGCAGGCAGGGCATCGTGCACGTCATCGGCCCGGAGCTTGGGCTGACGCTCCCTGGTCTGACGATCGTCTGCGGCGACAGCCACACGAGCACTCACGGGGCGTTCGGCGCGCTCGCATTCGGCATCGGGACGACCGAGGTCGAGCACGTTCTCGCGACGCAGACGCTGCGAGTGCCGACGCGGCCGAAGAGCATGAGCATCGAGTTCCTCGGGAAGCTCTCCAAGGGCGTCTCTGCGAAGGACATGATTTTGGCGACGATCCGGATGCTGGGCGCCAGCGGCGGTACCGGATACGTCGTCGAATACCGAGGAGACGCGATTTGCGACCTTCCGATGAGCGGGCGCATGACTGTCTGCAACATGTCGATCGAGATGGGCGCCCGAGCCGGTCTTGTCGCTCCTGACGACACGACCTTTGAGTACATCGGCACAGGCAAGAGGCCGTACGCGCCATCGGGAGAAGCCTTTATGCAGATGGTAGAGCGGGCCAAGGCTCTGAGAACTGACGCCGGCGCAACCTTCGACCGTGACGAAAGGCTGGATGTAGACTCGCTTCAGCCGCAAGTAACGTGGGGCACGAATCCGGGCATGACGATCGATATCGGTGCGTCCGTTCCAGAACCGGCGAACGCCGGCGAGGAGAGGGCGCAGATGTACATGGGCCTCAAGCCGGGCGTGCCGATGAGCGATCTGCGGATCGACACGGTGTTCATCGGTTCGTGCACCAACGCGCGCCTAGAAGACCTGGTCGAGGCCGCTGCATTGGTCAAGGGGCGCAAGGTCGCGTCGGGCGTTCGAGCGATGGTAGTCCCAGGCTCGGAGGCGGTGCGGGTAGCTGCCGAAAAGGAGGGGCTTGCCGAAATCTTCACGGCGGCAGGGTTTGAATGGCATCACAGCGGCTGCTCGATGTGCCTTGGCATGAACGGCGACATTCTCAGGCCGCAGCAACGCTCCGCATCTACGTCCAACCGGCCTTACGAGGGCCGCCAAGGCCCAGGCTCGCGCACTCACCTCGTGTCGCCCATGACGGCAGCGGCAACGGCGCTGACCGGAAGGTTGACAGACCCGCGCGAGTATTCGTAGCTGGATAATTGGAGAGCCAAGTTCGGCAGAGGCAGAGGGTGCCCTCCCAGGCCCACGCAGATTCAGGTCCAGCGGGTACTATCTTGGTTCAAATTCCGTATCTTGGACGAGTCAAATGAAGCGCACTTTCCAGCCTAACAATCGAAAGCGTCACAAGAAGCACGGCTTTCGCGTGCGTATGCGCACGACGGACGGTCGCAATCTTCTTAAGCGTCGACGCGCAAAGGGGCGAACACGATTGTCCGCCTGAGAGGACCCACGAAGCGCTCATTTGACCAACTCTTCAAACTAGGATGGCGTACAAACGGACGTTGGATGCGAATCTACTCGTTGCCGGGCAACGGACGGGTGGGCATTGCAACACCCCGATCCCTGGGCAACCAACCGAGACGCGCCAAGGTCAAGCGCCAGATTCGCGAGATGGTTCGAGCGATGAGCAGCGACTGGCTGGCCGAAACGGACTTGGCGATCGCGTTGAAGTCGAGCGTCGACAGGGTTCCGTTCCTCGATCTGCAGAACGATCTGTTGGAGACGATGGCCAAAGTGCGCTCGCGATTGAACGACGATTCGGAGTCTTCATGATCCGTGTGTACCAGCGGTCGACGACGTGGATGCCCAGGGTTTGCCGGTTCACGCCGTCGTGCTCGCAGTACACGTTGGAAGCGGTCGTCAAGTACGGGCTTTTCAAGGGCTCTTGGATGGGCGTTCGGCGCATCGTCCGATGCAACCCGTTCAACCCGGGCGGTCACGACCCCGTACAGTAGACGAAACAGTTTGACGCAATGAGCAAGAAGCAACCACCTTCGCGAAAGCAATCCTTCGTGTCCATCATGCTGTGGACGGCAATGCTGTTCTTCGGCTACCAGATTTTCTTCGGAAACAAGGGGGCGCCAGAGACGCGCACCGCTGACGAAGTCTGGACGGCGATGATCGAGATGAACGCCAAGGGTCAGGACGTTCAGATCGCCAAAATCCTGCCAGCCTACATTCGCCTCCTGGACAACAATGTGAAGGCGAACACCATCACAAAGGACGACAAGGACAGCAAGACGTTCGACGCGAGACTGCTGGCGGCCGACACCCAGTACAAGAGCGGCCTGTATCAGTACGAGCTCAACAACGGCGACAAGGGGTACACCAAGATCGAAAAGGCGTACCGTCTGCTCCAAGGGCAGTTCAGGAAATACGGGCAGTCCGAATGGTGGGAGCGCCCGCTAACTGTCACGCCGGACAGCAGGATGCTGGCCACGAGCGTAACGGCGGCTTCCCTGTACGACCGCATCATCGAGGACATGAGCGAGCGCAACAAGACGAAGCTCGTCGTCGGCGTCGTGCCAGGCTACGACATCATCGACTGGCTCGTGCGCTTGACCGGCAGCAAACCTGGGCTCAGCTACTGGTTAGTCGGCCTGTTGCTGGCGATCATCGTGAGGCTTTCGATCTGGCCGCTCTTCTCCAAACAGATCATGCACGGACGGCGGATGTCGCTCTTGGGACCGCTCGTAAAAGAGATCAAGGAGAAGTACAAGAACAAGGAGACTGGGCAGACGACGGACGCTCAGGCGATGAACCAGGAGATGATGGCGCTGTACAAGGAGTACGGCCTGAACCCGTTCGCCGGATGCTGGCCCATTTTCATTCAGATGCCGTACTTCCTCCTGATCTACGCCTGCATGAGGCTCTATCAGTTTGAGTTCACCAAGGGCAGCTTCCTGTGGATCAACGAGAACGCTGGGTCGTTCTTGGGCATCCCGATCGCGCCGAACCTAGGCGAGCGCGATTACTTGCTGATCGGTCTGTACATGGTTTCGATGGTCGCGAGCACGCTGTTGCAACCGATCAACGATCCCAGCAACGCCAGACAGCAGCGGATGATCGGACTTGGCATGTCTGTCGCGTTTCCGATCATGATGCTGTTCTATCCGCTTGCATCGGCGTTCATCGTGTATTGGCTTTTCACGAACATGATGGCTGTCGGACAGTCGCTCTACCTGTATCGACTGCCTGTGCCGCCTCTTGAGAAGGTCCAGACTGTCCATGGCGGCATCCAACCCGAATCCAGCAACAGCTCCGCCAAGAAGCATATCGACGTAGCTCCTGGGTTCATCAGAAAAACGGGTAAGAAGCACTCAAAGAAGAAGAAGTGACGCCTAACGATTTCGCGAGTCAGAAAATGAAAACATTGGAAGTAACAGCCGCAACGGTTGAAGAAGCTGTTGAAATGGCGGCGAAGAAACTGGGTGTGGATGCAAAGGACATCCAGGCCACCGTCCTGGAGGAGACCCAGGGCCTGTTCGGCAAGGGCAAGGTCCGCGTCCGGGCCGAGGCGATTGAACCGGACGACCAGCCGTCTGAACCGGAGGCCGAAGAGGTCGCCGACGAACCCGAACCGGAGCCCGATCCTGCTACTGAAGCCGAAGAGCAAGATGCGCCTGCGGCGGATGACGAGCCGGAGCCACCGCAGGAGGAGCCCGATGACGAGCAGACTGAGACAGCCGAAGCCGAGCCCCGAGCCGAAGATACTCGGCCCGACGTGACAGCGACGGATGAAGACGCCGACCGAATCATCGGAATGCTGAACCAGCTTCTGGAAGCTGGCGAGTTCGACTCGAAGGCAGTCTGCACCGGGCTGAACGGCAGGTACGTCAACGTCGAGATCGACGGCGAGGACACCAGCTACTTGGTCGGTCGTCGAGGCGAAGTCCTCAACGCGCTTCAGTACCTGATGAACGTCTTCTCCAGCCGCAAGCTGGCGAACGGCGTGCGCGTGGTACTGGAGGGCAACAATTACCGCGAGCGGCGGGAGACGCTTCTTACGAAGTTAGCAGAAGATATCGCGGCCGAAGTTGCAAACCGCAAAGAGGAGGCCGTGCTCGACGCGCTGCCTGCGTTCGAGCGGCGAATCGTGCACAAGGCGCTGGTCGACTACGAGGGTGTCCGAACCTACAGCGAGGGCGAGGAGCCGAATCGGCGCGTCGTCGTTGCACCGGCCAATCAATGAGGAAGCCCCGGGCGTTGCGCCCTGGCGATCAAGTCAGGGTGGTTTCGCCTGCCTCGCCGCTCAAGCCGGAGCAGATTGAGAAGGGGGTTCTATTTCTTGAGTCGCAGGGGTACGCGGTCTCGATCGCCAGGCACGCTTTCGATGCCGACGGCTACTTGGCCGGCTCGGATGATGACCGAGCCCGCGACCTGCAAGATGCGTTCGAAGACCCGGACGTACAGTGCGTCTTCTGTTCGCGCGGCGGGTACGGCTGTGCCCGGCTGCTGACGCGGCTGGACATTGATAAGATGGCGCGGTCCGGCAAGATGTTCTGCGGTTTTAGCGACGTGACGACCCTGCATTTGGCGCTGAACCGCAGGGGACTGGCGACGTTTCACACCCCGATGCTGATCTCGCTCTCCGTCGATCGCGACCAGTGGGTGTACGATTCGCTGGCTGGCCTGCTTGCGGGCGAAAGTTCAGTTCCAGGCGGCGCGCCGACCGGCGAAACGCTCGTTCCCGGCACGGCGGAAGGCGTTCTGACCGGGGGCTGCCTAAGCCTGCTTGCTGACGGCATTGGGACTCCGGATGCGTTGGAGACGGTGGGCAAGATCGTTCTGATCGAGGACGTGGACGAGAAGCCTCAGCGAGTTGACGCTTTGCTGACTCACTTCCTGAATCTCGGATTGCTCCAGGCAGCCGAGGGACTGGTGATCGGAGAGATGTCGCGCACCGACGATCTTCTCGACAGCTCAAAGGGAGAGTGGCCGTGGCGGAAGATCATCGAAGATCGAATCGGCGATCTCGGGGTGCCGAGCGTCGTCAACTTCCCGTTCGGCCACATGAAGGGGATGCTCAGCCTGCCGCTCGGAGTGCAAGCGCGGCTCGACGCGAACAAAGGTACTCTGGAAATCCTCGAAACGCCATGCGCAGACTAGCTCTTCTTGTCGTCCTCATTCCTGTTCTGGCCAAGCCGGACGTAATGGAGTGGGAGAAGATCGTTCGTCCTGGGATCACGTACCGCGTGACGATCGACGACGAGATTCCGCGAGTAGTCCACGCCCTGCGCATCGCAAACGGCGCTGCCGGGCTCGGATTGCGCCCGGCGCTCTCCCAAGACCGCGTCTTCGGTCCTGACGCGGCAGATCAAGGGCGGCAAACGGTCGTGGGCATGATGAGGGACTCGTCTGCCATCGCTGGGATCAACGCGGACTTCTTTCCTGCGAACGGCGATCCGCTCGGTGCGATGGTCGTCGACGGAAGGCTGCTCAGCAGCGCGGCAAGGACGCGCAGCGTCGTGGCGTGGGGGCCAGCTGGTTTCCGGTTCGGGTATTTGCAATTCGCCGGGGCGATCACGTGGGGAGACGGCGATCCGGTCTCGATTTACGGAGTGAACGAGGAGTGCGGGGACAACATGGTCGTCCTCTATACGTCTGCCGCGACGGTCAGCCTATCGCGAGAGCCGGCCTTAAACGTCCTCATTGAGTCGGATGCCGAGTTCACGCCGAACGGCGAGTGGCAGGGAGTGTTCGTGCGGTTTTTCTCAGAGATCAACACGCTTGAGATTTCGGACGGACACGTGGCGCTGGCCGTTCGAGGCGTCCCGACCGAGCGGATTCTTGAATTGCGAGAGGGTGACGAAGTCACGATTTCGCTGCAGCACGAGGGCATCGACTGGGAGGGCGTTACGCACGTGGCCGCCGGGGGGCCGCTCCTTGTCAAAGCCGGCCAGAAGTTCATTCCGTTCGCCGAGGAAGGCTTCAAGCTGGAGTTCGCAGAAAACCGACATCCGAGAAGCGCGATCGGCGTGACGCCGGCCGGAGACGTTTGGCTGGTCGCTGTCGACGGCCGGCAGAGTATGAGCGACGGCGCGACGCTCGAAGAGCTGGCTCATGTGATGATCGACCTAGGATGCACCGACGCGATCAACCTCGACGGCGGCGGGAGCACGACCCTGGCGATTGCTGGTGTCGTGCTCAACCGACCGAGCGGAGGCCGGCAGCGGGCGATCGCAAACTCGATCCTCGTGATCGACGAGATCGCTGGCGCTCAGGACGATGGCGACTTTGTGATCGCTGGACCGGTGGAAGTTGAGCTGGGTCAGGAAACACCGTTTCGAGTTGTGAACGATAGGGGTGACGCGGTTCCGCACGTTGAGGTCTTGTGGGCCGCGACCGGCTCTGCATGGATCGACCAGAGCGGCATCCTGCGCGGATTCGAAGAAGGGGAGGTTACAGTCAAAGCTATAGTGAACGGTGTTCTGAGGGTGTTGACCGTCCGGGTCAAAGAGTACGAATCGTAATGCTTTGTGCCTTCTGCGGAAACCTATTGCCGCTGCCTTAGGTACTGTCTGATTGGGCACGAGGCCAGGATTGCGCCGTTGTTTGTGTTCAACCGAGAGGACCAAAAATGCTTGTTTCGACTTTACTCGCCGCTGGACTGTTGCAGTCCGCTTCGATGGACGTCCGCTTGATGCGGTTCCCCGATATCAGTGGAGAAAAAATCGTCTTCACATACTCTTCCGACCTTTGGCTCGTGGATGCCAGTGGAGGCGCGGCAAAGCGCCTGACCAGTCACCCCGGCACCGAATACCGTGCGAAGTTTTCGGCGGACGGCCAGTGGATCGCGTTCACAGGCCAGTACGACGGGGACAACGACGTTTACGTGATGCCGGCAGAGGGCGGAGAGCCCAAGAGGCTCACGTTCAGCGCCGGTAGCGACTTGGTCGGCGATTGGACGCCTGACGGCCGAATCGCGTTTTCGTCATCCCGGGGAAGGGTGCGGCCCGGCGGGAACTACTTGTGGTTCGTCAGCCCCGACGGCGGAATGCCCGTCAAGAGCGACGTGCACGAAGTCGTAGACATGTCGTTCTCACCAGACGGTTCAACGATGGCGTACAACCGCTCGTCGTCGTACCAGTTCAACTGGCGACGGTACCGAGGCGGCACGCAGGGGCGGATCAGCTTTTGGGATTTTGCGGCCCGCGAGTACAGCGAGGTGCCGACCGGTCGAGAGCAGAACTACTTCCCGATGTGGGTGGGCAACAGCGTCTACTACATCAGCGACCTCAACCAAGGGACGTTGAATCTGTACAAGTACGATACGAGATCGAAGAGCAAGACCCAGTTGACGCGATTTAGCGACGCCGACATCCGCTGGCCCGGCGCCGACAGCAAGACGATCGTCTACGAGCGCAACGGTCGACTGTACACGTACGAGGTGGCGAGCGGAGACGTGCGGGAGGTTAGCGTGACGGTGCGAAGCGACGAACTGAAGCGACGACCTTACTACAAGAACGTCTCTCAGTGGGTCGATGGCGTGGCGATGTCCCCGAGCGGCAAGCGGCTGGCGATCACCGCGCGCGGCGACCTTTACACGGTCCCGGCGAAGAACGGCGCGACCCGCAACCTGACGAACAGCCAGGGCGTGCGCGAGGAGATGGTCTCCTGGTCGCCCGACGGACAGGAACTTGCGTACATCAGCGACGTCTCCGGCGACACGAAGCTGTACCGCATCCCGCAGATGGGCGGCGAGGCGAAGATGGTCGAGACGCCTGAAGGCCACGTTATCGCAGGTTTCGCCTACTCTCCCGATAGCAAGAAGATCGGCTATGCGACCGAGGACAACGAGGTGTATATCATCGATCTTGAAAGCGGTGACAGCACGTTTGTCTTCAAGGATCCGCAAGGCTTCTCTGGGGCCGGGATGCCTGACTGGTCGAAGGACGGCAAGTGGATCGCCTACGTCAAGACCCAGCCCAGCCTCTTCGGGGCGGTCTACATCTACGACGTCGAGAAGGACGAGCACCACCAGGTCACCGACGGCTACTACAACGACGGCGCTGTCGCGTTCGACCTGAACGGCAAGTACCTCTACATCGTTTCGTCAAGAACGTTCGGGTTCAACCCCAGCGCGTTCGAGATCGGCGTCGGCCAGTTGAACGTTGACCGCGTGTACGTGATCCCGCTCAAGGCCGACATGACGAACCCGCTCCTTCCGGAGGACGACGAAGAGCCCGTGAAGAAGGGGGATGACGAGGAAGAGGAAGAAGAGGAGGAAGAGGAAGAGGAAGAGGAAGAGGATGACGAAGATGGGAGCGCGATCGACTTCGACGGCCTCGCCGAGCGCGCGATCGCGCTGCCGTGGGGGCCGGGCAGCTACCCGTTCCTGGTCGGCGCGGACAACGGCGTCTTCACCTTTTCCAACGGCACCTTGATGAAGTTCGACATGGGAAGCCGCAAATCGCAGAACATCATCTCTGGAGCGTCCGGCTTCGACTTCTCGCCCGATCGCACCAAGATGGCGTACAACGCCGGCGGCTCGTGGGCGATCACCGATATCAAGCCTGGGCTCACCCCTGGCGCAGACAAGGTCAGCTTCGGCGACGTCAACATGACGATCGACCCCGTCAAGGAGTGGCGGCAGATCATGCGCGACGCGTGGCGGTACCAGCGCGACAACTTCTACGACAAGGGCATGCTCGGCCTCGATTGGAACGCTATCGGCGAGAAGTACTTTGCGATGGTGGAAAGCGCGGGCGACCGCTCCGACGTGAACTACGTCTTGGGCATGATGATCGGCGAGCTGGGCACGGGCCACGCCTATAACGGAGGCGGCGACTTCGGCCAGCCAATCGGCAATCCGAACACAGGAATGCTCGGCGTGGACTACGCGGTGCGCGGCGACAACGTGGTCATCGAGAAGGTCTACCGCGGCCAGAACTACTCGGCAGCGCGGCGCGGACCCCTTGGAGCCCCCGGCGTCGACGTCAGGGACGGCGACGTGCTGCTCGAGATCGACGGACAGAAGGTCCACGCGGGCATCGACGTGCACCAACTGCTCGTCGGCAAGGCCGGCAAGTTCGTGAAGATCAAGGTCGCGAGCGGAGCGAGCGGGATCGACGCGCGCGAGTACAAGGTCCAGACGATCGGCAGCGAGCAACAGCTCCGCTACATCGACTGGGTCGAAGGCAACCGCAAGCGCGTCGAAGAGCTCTCGGGCGGGCGCATCGGATACGTTCACGTGCCGAACACTGCGGTGCAAGGCATCACCGAGTTCATGCGCGGCTACTACGGCCAGAGCGAAAAGGAGGCCTTCATCGTCGACGAGCGGTACAACGGCGGCGGCTTCATCCCGACGTTCTTCGGCGAGCGGCTGACGCGCCAAATCGTGACGGGCATCCAGCAGCGGCACGGAGAGAGCGTCATGTACCCGCCACAGGCTTGGGACGGCCCCAAGGCGATGCTGATCAACAAGTACGCCGGCTCTGGCGGCGATCACTTCCCCTGGCTATTCCGCTATCACAAGATCGGGCCGCTGATCGGAACCCGCACCTGGGGCGGCCTGATCGGAATCACCGGTGCGCGAGGTCTGGTGGACGGTGGCGGGGTCACCTCACCCGAGTTCGCGCTCTACGACCTGGAGACAGGCCAGATCATCGCGGAGAACAAGGGCATCGATCCGGACATCCTCGTGGACGACACGCCGGACCTGGTGTCTCGCGGACACGATCCTGAGCTTGAAGCGGCGGTCGCGTACCTGCTCAACGAGCTGAAGACGCCGAGGAAGGAGTACGCGAAGCCGAAGTTCCTGACCGGCGGAGGCTAGTCGAACCTACGGAGAAGTTCGCCAGCGATGGCGAGCTTCTCTCGATTCTTACCTGTTTTTCACCTGGTTCTTGCTTGTTTTCGAGCCTGTTCAGTCCTGCAGTCCTGCCTGTACTGGAAAACTCATATCAGTGCTCACAAATAACGCCGAGAAGCAGTTCGGGACCATGCTGGTCCAAATGGAGCTCATCCGACAGGATCAGTTGGAAGAGGCTTTGGAGCGGGGCAAGGAGACCGGCAAGAAGCTGGGTCAGAACCTCGTTGAGCTGGGCTACATCAACGATGCGCACATTCTTCAGTTGCTTGCGGCGCAAGAGGCGGCCACGCCTTGGATGCTCGACAGCGATCCGCCCGATCACGCTACTCTCAAGATTCTGCCGAAATCTGTGTGTGAAGAGCACAGCGTTATCCCCGTGTGCCGGCGAGGAGACCTGTTGCTCCTGGCCATGGCCGACCCGAATGACATTCAGGCGATACAGCGAGTCCGTGCCATTACCGGACTCCGGATCGAACCGGTCATGGCTGACGCGGACAAGATTCAGTCGATAATCCAGCACTTGCTGGATCCCTCTGCCACGCCCGTCGAGGACCAAGGCCGCCCAGAGCTTGCGAAGCTGATCAGCGATGCGCTTTCTACCGCTGAAGCAGGCGGCGAACCGGAAGGATCAGGCGACTGCCTGACCGAAGACGAGACCGCTCCCGTTATCGGGCTGGTCGATCAAATTATCGGCAACGCCATTCGCGCCAAGGCGACCGACATCCATCTCGATCCAACTGCGGAAGACGTCGGTATCCGCCTCAGGATCGACGGCTGCTTGAGGAACGTCGGATCGATCCCGAAGAGCTTGCAGAAGCTGTTTCTGGGTCGACTAAAGCTGATGGCCGGTCTTGATGCAGATGGGAGCGACGGCCCACAGACCGGACGAATCTCTGTCGAGTTGGAGAGCAAAACCGTCGAACTGCGCATGAGCGTTATGCTGACCTCGCACGGAGAACGGGTCACATTGCGGCTGCTCGACGATTCGGTCGGATTGAGGGACTTGAGCAGCCTCGGGTTCACGGAGCGATTGACTGAGACGCTTCGATCGCTCGTCAAGCGACCTTTCGGCCTGTTCCTAGTCACGGGACCGGTAAGCAGCGGAATTACGACGACCTTGTACTCGCTGCTGGGCGAATTGCAAGCTGGCGCGCTCAACGTCATGACCTGTGAAGAGCTGATCGAGTGCGACATTGCGGGCGTCAACCAATCACAATTCGGCGACGGTCCTGGATCGAACTGCGCCGGACAGTTGGAAGCGATTCTGCGCCAAGACCCGGACGTCGTCCTGGTGAGTAAAATCCGAGATGCGGAGACGGCTGAGATAGCTGTTCGTGCTGCGATCAACGGACAGCTAGTCATCAGTGGCCTTCAGTGCGCTGATGCAGCCGGCGCGATCGCGCGCATGCTCGCCTTTGGGATCGACCCGTTTTTGCTTAGCACGACCTTGATCGGCTCGATGGCTCAAAGACTCGTTCGCTCGCTGTGCCTGAGCTGCAAGAAATCTACGCTTGACGGTTGGACCGCCGGCGGGTGCGAAGAGTGCAGCAACATCGGATTGTCAGGGCGCACAGCCATTTGCGAGGTCATCGCGGTTACGCCGGAGATTAGCGAGCTGATTGCTCAACGGGCCTCCTCGCGCGAGATCGAGAAAGCGGCCGTGGAGGACGGTTTCTTGTCTATCCATCAGGATGCCATAGCGAAGGTCGAGGCTGGCCTGACGTCGCGAAATGAAGCAATTCGAGTCCTTGGCCACCTTCAAGACGCCGGTACTCCTTCCTTCCAACCGAGCGGTCACCAGGACGCGGAAGAATCGGAAACTGATGCCCGCGAATCGCTTCGTGCCAATTCCACCGAAATTCGGCTGGAGAGAGTGCGGGACTATCATGGTTTGAAGGACGAGCCGGATTTGGAGGCGCACTTCCATATGCAAGCGCACGAGCTGCCGTCATACCCCTACGAAGAAGACGCTGCGTAGGTTGGAGTTGGCCTGTAAGCCGGATTCTGTCTTTGTGCGGCGATCTGTCTATGCGGCCTACCCGGAGGGTCGCCGGGCCGGGTCAGTCCCTCCCTATTTGGCCTTGCTTCCGGCGGGGTTTACCTAGCCGCCGCGGTTGCCCGCAGCGCTGGTGCGCTCTTACCGCACCTTTTCACCCTTACCCTGACGAATCAGGGCGGTGTATTTTCTGTGGCACTTTCCGTCGGGTCGCCCCGCCCCCGGTCGCCCGGGGCGCCGTGCCCTGTGAAGTCCGGACTTTCCTCCCCGACCTTGAGATCGGGGCCGCCACCCGGCCAACTCCGCCCGTCAGCATACTCGGCGCGAGTGTCTGGAAGGGGTGCGCATCGGGCAATCTGCTCAGTCGCCCCGGTCGCATCGGCGTCAAGAGTGCCTTAAAATCGCGAACTCGGCAAGCTCGACGAGCGCTTCGGTATCGCCGTGCATAGGGCCGAGTACGTCGATAGCGGCAGTGGTCGATCGAGTAGCGGCTGACCGTGCCCCTGCCAATCCAAGAACGGCAACGTACGTCGATTTGCCGCGCTCGCGATCAGATCCCACGGCCTTCCCCATTTCGCTCTCGCTTGCCGTCTCGTTCAGAATGTCGTCGACGATCTGAAACGCTAGGCCGACTGATTCGCCGTACGCTTGCAGCGCCGCTATCTCAGGCTGATCTCCGCCGCCGAGGATTCCGCCGATCGCACAGCCGGCCGCGATCAGCGCGCCGGTCTTTCGCTGATGAATCCCTCGAATCCCCTTTTCGTCCAGGTCCGCCCCTTCGCTCAGCACGTCGAGCACCTCGCCGCCGACCAGTCCGGCGCTACCGCTTGCACAAGCCAGAATCCCAAGAACCCGCGCCGTGCGGTCGCTGTCGTACCCTGCGTCCGCGACGGTTTGGAAGGCGAGAGCGAACAGCGCGTCACCTGCAAGGATCGCCATCGATTCGCTGAACTGCATGTGGCACGTAAGTCGCCCCCTTCTGAGATCGTCATCGTCGATCGCCGGCAAGTCGTCGTGGATCAGCGAGAAGCAATGGATCATCTCAACCGCGCACGCGGCGTCGAGAACGTCTTCGGGAGAACCACCAACAGAGATCGAGGCGGCCATGCACAGCGCCGGACGGATTCGCTTGCCCTCAGCCAATGCCGAGTATCGCATCGCCTCGTGAAGCTGCTGTGGTACAGAGTCCTCATCAGGCAAAAGTGCTTGCAATCGCTTGTCTGCAAGCTGTTTGTAGGCCTTAAGTCGTGATTCAGCGAGCACAGAACAGAGTTTACCAGCGGGTTCGCCGGGGCTTGTGTAGACTCAACAATACACATGGCGACGATCCGGCCCTTTCGTGGGCTTCGCTTCGCAGGGGTTGCTGGCGACCTGAGCAATCTCGTTGCTCCGCCGTACGATGTGATTTCCCCGCAGGCCCGCGCCGCACTTGCCGAGCAGAGCCCGTACAACATCGTGGGCATCACGCTGCCCGAATCCAAGGACGGCGACCGCAGCAAGTACATCAAGTACGGACGAAGCGTTGCGCTCCTAGAGGAGTGGCGCAGCAGCGGAGCCTTGGAACTGGACGGCGAGCCGCGTTACTACCGGTACTCGCAGAAGTTCGCTGTTCCTGGCGCCGAGCGAACGGTCGTGCGAACAAAACTGCTCGCGACGATCAAGGTCGAGCCGTACAGCAACGGAGTCGTGCTGCCCCACGAGCAGACGTTCCCCAAGCACAAAGAGGATCGGATGCGAATACTTGAAGCAACCCGCAGCCATGTTGAATGCATCTTTGGGCTGTTTGAAGATCAGGATCGCTCACTGCACGAGCTCATCGCGTCGTCGCCGGCAGCCACGCTCGCACAGTTGGACTCAGGCGGCGTCGGCCATCAGCTCGAGCGATTCGACGATCCTGCCGTATGCGCGAGAATCACGGACGCAATGGCATCGCGAAGGGTTTGGATCGCCGACGGCCACCACCGATACGAAACCGCACTGGAATTTCGTGAGCGCCTTGGCGAAAAGAGCAACCTGATTCCGGAGGACTTCATGTTGATGGCGCTGTGCAGCATCAACGATCCAGGCCTCGTCATCTTGCCGACCCATCGCATTCTGAAGTCGATGCCGTGCACTGCCGATGAACTTCGCGCGAAGCTTGCCGAGCACTTTGAGATCGAGGAGGTGCCGAGCACGAAGATTCTACGCCGAATCGGCGAGATCGCACAGGGAGGAGGCCGTGCGATCGGCGTCGCGCTTCCGGGCGAGGTGGGTCTGGTGGCTGCGGTCCGAGATTTGGACCGAATCGTCGAGCAGCAGCCGGGTACGGGCTCGGTCAAATTGAAGCGCCTCGACGTGAGCATCTTGCACAGCTTCGTGTTCGAGCGGATTCTCGGTTTGAAGGGGCACGACTTCTTCGGCTACACGCGCGATGAGGCGGAGGCTTTCGCAAGCGTGCGCGACGGCTCCCCAGCGGCGTTCCTGATGAACCCGCCTACGGTCGATGATATGCGAGCCGTCGCCGAATGCGGCGACTTTATGCCGCAGAAGAGCACGTACTACTTCCCCAAGCTGCTGAGCGGGCTGGTGCTGTGGTCGCTCAAGGACTTTGCCTGATGGACGTGTCTCTCCTCGGCACAGGTGCGGCGGACGGCATACCTGCGTTCTTCGGCAATACGCGCGTCAGTCAGTACGCTCGCGAAAACGGAGGCAAAGACGTTCGGTCGAGATGCGCGGCGATAGTCGATGATCTTCTCAAAATCGATCTAGGACCCGACACTTGGCATCAGACCACGCGAGCGGGATTGGACACGCGTGACTGGATAGCGTTGCTGGTCACGCACTCCGACACCGATCACTTTTCTATCGACGAGCTGCAGTACGCCGTTTTCCCCTTCAACGACATGGAGTTCGTCGGCTTCCCGATTTATGCGAACGCCAACGTATGCCGGCGGATTCTTGAGCGATACCCTGATTGGCCGTTCGAACTGATCATGACGAAGAGCTTCTGTCCGATCAAGGTATCGGAGTACAAGGTTACGCCCATCCAGGCCAATCACAAGCACGATGAAGACTGCCACAACTTCCTGATCGACGACGGCCAGGCGACAATCCTCTACGGTGCGGATACGGGCGTTTGGTTCGAGCCGTCCTGGGAGTTTCTAGAACAACAGAAGCTGGACTGTCTCGTGCTCGAGTGTAGCGAGGGGGTGCATCCCACGCCGTACAACGGACACTTGGACATCAGAGAGTTCCTAGCGGTCATCGAGCGCCTGCGCCGGATGGGGACGGTGTCCGACAGCACGATAATTCTGACCACCCATCACAGCCATAACGGTGGCGCGACCCACGACGAACTGTGCAGGCTGCTTGAACCGCACGGTGTCACCGTTGGCTTCGACGGGCTCAAGATCACCTTTTGAAGGTGCTTTCGTCTGTGGCCCGTCGTCATTAGGTACGGCCAACGGAGTGGCGGGCGAACGGCTACGGACGGCCAACGACCTCGGGCTCATTCATCCGGAGCATGGTGATTAGGTTTAGAATCTGATGGAGCTGGTAGGCAAGTGGTTCGGCTTTGGCCGGAACGAGAACTACGACGCTGGGGTAAGGGCATTCGACGCGTCAGAGTACGAAGTAGCCGTAGAGCAGTTCAAGATTTGTCTGGCCAGCGATCCCGACGTTTCGACTCGCGAGCGTGCCAAGAACTACATGGCGGGCTCGCTGGGAAAGTTAGCCAAGCAAGAAGTCGCCAGCGGGGATTGGACAAGGGCGCTTCATTTTCTTGATGACGCGGTCAGTCTTCGGCCGGCCTACGCAGATTTGCGAATGCTCCGCGCTCTGGTATTCGACAGGCTCGGACGGCTAGAGGATCGGGAGTGGGAGATTTCGTTCTCGCTGTCCATGAACCCGCGATACGGTCTCGCGGTCCTGTATGACGGCATAGGAGCCCTTGAATTGGGCAAGAAGGAAGAGGGTTTGAAACGTGTCCGAGAGGCCGCCACTTGCGATCCGAGACTCGCCAGCCCTGAATACGAGGCTGCCGTCCAGGCCGTAGAGCAAGGCGATCTCGCCGCCGCCATCGATGCCCTGAAGGCTGTTCAGCCTATCCAGACGGTCGATGCCGAGGACATAGCCCGCGAGGCCGATGAACTGGCTCATCAGGGCAGGTACAGAGATGCTGAAGAGCGTTTCCGCAGGGCGCTTGAGATATCGCCTCGCTTTGCCGACGTGCGCTGCAAGCACGGCCAGGCGCTCATGCAAATCGATGAGATCGAACAGGCGATCGCCGAGTTCCGCGAAGCGATCAGCATCAACGATCGGTACGCCGACGCATACGCGTACCTCGGTGTCAGCCTGAAGCGCTCCGGACAGAACGAAGACGCCATGGTGGCGTTTCGCACAGCGCTTGAAATCGATCCGTCGCACGCCGTGGCACAGCAAGAGGTCGAGCGAACGTTGTAGAGCACGAGGGGTGTTCTTCGGAACCAACACGCGACCAGTACAGTTAACGATACCGAGCGCGATAAGAAATGCCTTGGACTGCCGCCATCCTGATTCACCTGCTCGTCACGCTCCACGGCGTCGATCAGGACAAGGTCATCGACAGGAACACGCTTCTCGAGACTGAGCTCATCAGCATGAGCGTGTCCGACCAAGCGGTCAGGAACCGAATGACGAAGTTCTTCCAGAGCGGAGAAGAGATTCCGCCCGAACTGGCGAAAGAGGTCGCACAAGTGGACAAGGCCAACCGCGAGCGGCTCAAGGAGATCGTAGCGGAGCACGGTTGGCCGACGTACGCCTTGGTCGGTGCGACGGCGGCGCACGCCGCGTGGCTGCTCGTGCAGCACTCGGATCGCGACATCGAGTTCCAGAAGAAGTGCCTCGCCCTTATGGAGCCTCTGGTCGAGAAGAATCAGGTCGGGAAGTCCGACTTCGCCTACCTCTGGGACAGGGTCGCGGTCAACGGCGGCAAGAAGCAGCGGTACGGCACGCAGATCGAGAGCAAGGATGGCAAGTGGCAGCCCAAACCTGTCGAGGACCCGAAAAACCTGGACAAACGAAGGGCTGAGGTCGGCTTGTCTACCATGTCTTACTACTTGAAGATGTTTGAACAGCTGTTCGGCAAAGCAAAGGGCTAGACCGTTGACTTCTTGACCCAGGTAGTGCCCTCTGGCGACTCGCGATGCCCCGCGTGCCGCTGTTGCTCGGATGCCCGTGCCAAACAGCAGTGTCACCCATTTAACAGAGCGCGGACTAAGAGTCTGCGCTCTGAATTCCCTCCCTAGGCCATCGCGTTTCCTGCTGACGCAAGCTCGCGTGGCCGTGGGAGGTTAGGAGGGGGTCGAAGCGACGCTTGACCGAGGGCGCGGTGTCGCAGGAGCGCCACCCTCCAACGCCCGGACAAACCCTTTTGGGGCCGACCGAGGCTCCCTCTGAATTCCCTCCCTAGGCCATCGTGTTTCCTGCTGACGCAAGCTCGCGTGGCCGGGGGAGGTTAGGAGTGGGTCGAAGCGACGCTTGACCGAGGGCGCGGTGTCGCAGGAGCGCCACCCTCCATTCGAGCACGGACAAACCCTTTGGGGCCGACCGAGGCTTCCTCTGAACGGAGCGCGGACTCTTAGTCCGAAATCTGCGGCGATCATACGGACAAGCCCTTGGGGTCTGACCGTGGCACACGGCACACAGCCGCACTCCGCGAACGACTCCCGGCCCTTCGTGGCTCGTTCGCGGCACCCCGTGAGCCGCCGACGCACTCCGTCCGCATGTTCATTTGAACCTAGGCCGTATCTGCATTTCCTCTGCCCCTTGCCCTGGTGCTGGATGCGGCCATTCCTTTGGTCAAAGATCAGAACTCCGTTTATAATGAGGGCATGAAGCGTGCGGCGTGGATATCCGGACTTCTGGTGATCGCACTGGCCACCATCGGTTCCGGCGGCGGAGACGGCGGGGACGGTTCCGCCGAGCCGCCAGTGAAGATAGCCTTCACCTCGAAGCGCGACGGCAACTTCGAGATATACGTGATGAACGCCGATGGCACGAACCAAGTGAGGCTCACGAACAACCTCACGTTCGACTTGGAGCCCTCGTTCAGCCCGGACGGGTCGAAGATCGCCTTCCTCTCGAAACCCGAAGGTAACTGGGAGATCTATGTGATGAACGCCGACGGCACGAACCAGGTGAGGCTCACGAACAACACCGCGTTCGACCGCAACCCCGCGTTCAGCCCAGACGGGAGGAAGATCGCTTACGCCTCGGACCACGGCGACGGCAACTACGAGATATACGTGATGAACGCCGACGGCACGCACCAGGTGAGGCTCACGAACAAAGCGGGCACAGACTGGTATCCCTCATTCAGCCCGGACGGGTCGAAGATCGCTTTCACCTCGCACCGCGACGGCAACGGTGAGATCTACGTGATGAACGCCGACGGCACAAACCCGGTGAGGCTCACTAACAACGAGGAGTTCGACTGGCAGCCAGCGTTCAGCCCTGATGGGACGCAGATCGCTTTCGCGTCGGCCCGCGACGGCAACTGGGAGATCTACGTGATGAACGCTGATGGCACGAACCAGTTGAGGCTGACGAACAATGCGACGGTCGACTGGGAGCCCTCGTTCAGCCCGGACGGGTCTAAGATCGCTTTCACCTCGGGCCGCGACGGCAACATGGAGGTCTACGCGATGAACGCCGACGGCACGAACCCGGTGAACCTGACGAACAGCGCGGCGAGCGACTTTCATCCGTCGTTCAGCCCGGACGGGTCTAAGATCAAACGGAAAGGATAGTTCAGTTCATCCCTCCACACTCGCAGTGTGGAGGATTCTGCTTTTATGCCTCAGTCTGATGCATGCCGCCCGATTCTTCGGGCAAGATGCCCGAGCTACTCATGGGCTGGAAGCCCATGCCACGTTCGAGTTCAGACCGTTGACTTCTTGACCCAGGTGGTGCCGTCGGGCGAGTCGCGTAGCTCAATCCCGGCCGCTGCGAGCTGGTCGCGCACCGCGTCTGAAGCTTCGAAATCCCTGTTCGCCTTCGCCGTAGCGCGCTCTTCGATCCATTCGCTAATCGTCTTGCCATCGACGGTCGGCTCGTCGTCCGCTTCGGCTTCACCAGGTGGGCAGCAGGCTCCGTAATCGCCCCGCACGATACCCAGCAGGGCGTTGATCCGGTCGAGGAAATCGAGCGCAGCGCGCGCGTCGCCGCTAGAAAACGAGCCGACATCCGCGCTGTTGATCGCCTTCGCGCCTTCGAGCGCCTTGGCGATCGCGACCGCAGTGTTGAGGTCGTCGCACATGGCGTCGAGCGCCTCGTCGTACAGCCGCGTCAGATCATCGCCGATCGCGTCGTCGCCCGCTGTGCCGGACTCGATCCCGTCTTTAGCCTTCTTCTCGGCGGCTCGGAACTTCTCCACGTTCCTCTCCGCGTCGCGCAGCGTCTGCATCGTGAAGTTCAGCGGCTTGCCGTACGGCACAGAGATCAAGGCGAGCCGCAAAGCCAACGGATCCGCGCCCTTGCCGTCGATCATGTCGCGCACGGTGTAGAAGTTGCCGTCGCTCTTCGACATCTTCTCGCCCTCCACCTGCAGGAATCGCACGTGCATCCAGTGGTTGCAGAACGGCTTGTCGCCGACGCTCTCGCTCTGCGCTATCTCGCACTCGTGGTGCGGGAAGACGAGGTCCTCGCCTCCTGAGTGTAGGTCCAGCGTTTCGCCGAGGTACATGTGTGCCATCACCGAGCACTCGATGTGCCAGCCGGGGAAGCCCCAGCCCCACGGCGAGAACCACTGCATCAGGTGCTTGTCGTCCTTCTTCCACAGCGCGAAGTCGGCGGGGCTCTTCTTGTTGTCGTCCTGCACGACGTCGCGAACTGCGACCTGTAGGCTGTCTTGTTCCTTGTTTCCGCTGAGCTTTCCGTAGTCGGCGAAAGAAGAGACGTCGAAGTACACTCCGGTCGGGGTCTCGTAGGCGTGCCCTGTGGCGATCAGCTCTTCGATCGCCTTGATCTGCTCGCGCATGTGCTGTGTCGCCTTTGGGCGCACCGCCGGCTCGCGCAGGTTCATGCGCCTCCAGTCGTGCTTGAAGGCTTCCGCATAGAACTCGCTGAGATCCCAGATATTGGCGAACTGGTCGCCTTCCTTGGACTTGAGCGCCTTCTCCATCTTGTCCTCGCCGCTAGCGTCCGCCACGTCGTCCTCGGTCAGGTGGCCGACGTCGGTGATGTTGCTGACGTAGGTGACCTTCCAGCCGAGCGCCTCGGCTGTGCGAACGACCAGGTCGGCGTTGAGGAAGGTGCGGAAGTTGCCGATGTGAGCGTAGCCGTAGACTGTCGGGCCGCACGAGTAGAAGCGCAAATGCCCTGGCTCGATGGCCTTCAGGGGCTTCACCTGCCCCGACATCGTGTCGCGCAGGCGGAACTCGCGCTCGCTCATGGCCGGGAGTGTACCAACGCGGGTTAGAAGGCGCTGGGCGACAATATGGTTCCAGAGGCTAGGGTCGAGGGTCGAGGGTGCCACGGTCTGTCCCGAAGGGCAGGCCGTGCGCGAGCGACGTGTGAGGGGCAACGCCAAATCCGAACCAATCCAAACCAACCCGAACCAATCCGAACCAACCCGAACCAATCCAAACTAATCCGAACTAATCGGAACGTCCGGACTCCCGAACTCCCGAACTCCCGACAGGTAAAATAATCGTCTATGGCGCGCTTCAAGGAAGGCAACCGGGTACGGGTGGTTTCGAGGCCCACGACCCCGGAAGAGTCCGCTGAGACCGGATACTACGATCACATGGCCGGCCTGACCGGTCGTATCGAGAATTTCTACAGCGACCAGGAGATCGCCGTCAGAGTCGATCTCGAATGCCTCCCCGACGTAGAGGGCAAGCTGCACCGCCGCGCCGCCAAGAGAATGCAGGACAAGTTCTTGGACTCGATCTCGGCAGAACAGCGAAAGCAACTGACGAACGAGGAGATCAGGTTCGTGCCGCATTATATGCTGCTCGTGCGTGGATCGGATTTGGAAAAGGTGTAGGTT
This sequence comes from Armatimonadota bacterium, assembly GCA_022563855.1. Lineage (NCBI taxonomy): Bacteria > Bacillati > Armatimonadota > Armatimonadota bacterium. The sequence continues at coordinate 122,292 of JADFMN010000008.1, read as the reverse complement.
CCTGGCCTAACGATCTGTGCGAACGCCGGTTGCAGACCGCCGTTGCATCGAATCTGCCAAAATAGCCCGTATGTCCGGCCATAGCAAGTGGTCAACCATCAAGCGGCAGAAAGGTCGAAAGGACGTCCTTCGCAGCAAGCTGTTCACTCGTTTGGCGAGAGAGATCATCGTAGCTGCAAAAATCGGCGGCGGCGATCCGAGCGGCAACGCCCGCCTGCGCGTCGCGATCGACAAAGCGAAGTCGGAGTCGCTGCCGAAGGAGAACATCGAGCGCGCGATCAAGAGAGGGACGGGCGAGATCGAGGGTGAGCACTACGAAGAGATCACCTACGAGTGCGTCGGGCCTGGCGGGGTCGGGATCATGATCGACTGCTTCAGCGAAAACCGCAACCGCACGGTCAGCGAAATCCGACACGCGCTGAGCCGAAACAACGGAAACCTGACCGAGAACGGCTCGGTCTCCTGGCAGTTCAAGCAAGTCGGCCAGATTCTCGTGAAGAAGGAAGGAGTCGACGAAGATTCGCTCATGCTCGCGGCGATCGACGGCGGAGCGGAAGACGTTATCACCGACGACGAGGAGTTCTTCGTCGTCGTAACTGCGGCCGATACGTTGCACAAGTGCAGCTCCCATCTCGCGGAGGCCGGTTTCACGATCGATGAGGCCAACCTGACCCGCATCGCGACGAACAAATCTGAGCCGACCGATGACGAACTGAGAAAAGTCGTGAGGCTGCTGGAGGCTCTCGAGGAGCTTGATGACGTAAAGGACACGCATGTAAACGCCGACATCCCGGAAGAGATTTACCAAGAGGCATGATCGCCCAGGAGTGTCCTAGCTGAGCTCGTCGCCTCGATTCCCGATTTTCTCAATTTCGCTGATCGCCATCAACATCGCGGTAGCGTTCTTGCAGCCGTTCTATCCGGGGTACATAGAGGCACTCGGATTCGACCCGTTTCATCCGACGCTGGTCACTGCCTTTGCATGCCTGTTCGTCCACCAGAACGTGCTGCACCTGCTCGGCAACATGGTCTTTCTTGCGGCCGTCGGCCCGATGGTCGAGGCGAAGACCGGTGCAATGAGGCTCTTCGCCGCCTTCATCGCAGGCGGCCTAGCGGGTGTCGGTGGGCACTGGCTGCTCGCTGTGGCAACCGGAGTCGGAAGCCCGCTGATCGGCGCCAGCGGGGCGATCGCGGGAGTCGTCGGATACTCGTCCGTCCGGTTCTTCAGCCGAAAGGTGCCGATCGCACCGCGAGTAAACGTCTCGGTAGCAGTCGTCGCAATCGTTTGGGTCGCGCTGCAAGCCCTGGGTGCCGTTTTCAATGTCGGCCAGACCGGAGGGCCGTCGTATTGGGCCCATCTATTCGGCTTTCTCGGCGGGCTGTTGATCGCGCTCATCATGCGCGCGCCGCACGAGGAGCGGCTCGAGCACGGACGAGAGGTGCTAGACGAAATGAGCAGCCGGAGCCCCGCCGCTGGATTGGCGGCTGCGAACAAGCACCTTGCAGAGCACCCGAACGACCTGAAGGCGATGTGGGATCGCGCCGACGCCTTGGGCAGCATGGATGACAAGGAGGGCGAGGTGGAGGCGGTAGTCGAACTATTGCGGGCAGCGCCCGCAGCAGAGCGGCCCGAGGTTATCCGCCGTCTTGCAGAGTGCGGCGGTCTTGGCCGAATCTCCTCGGTCGAAAGGATGAAGATGGCCGACGAGGCACAGATAGACCGCGCATTGAGGGAAGCGTTGCTCAGGAGCGTTGTGGAAGAGCACAAGGACGACCCTCAAAGGCCGCACGCTCTGCTCGCCATGGCGCAGCTCGATTCAGATGACGCCGATCGCTGGCTGAAGGAACTGAACGATCTGTACGGCTTGCACGACGCGGCTCAAGCAGCTCGCGACCAGGGGATGCTGCAGTGAAGCAGTTCTGGCGAAGCATCAGGCGGTACATCCTTCCCCCGATCGGCTATTTCCTCGCAAGGGCAGTGGGGGTGACGTTGAGGATTGAAGTTCGCGGAGCGGATCACTTCGACAAGGTATCAGGAGGAAAGATTCTGGCTGGCTGGCACGGAAGCACGTTCGTGGCGGCGAACTACTTCAAGGGTCAAGGGGTTTGGACGATCATCAGCAAGTCTCGCGACGGAGACATGCAGGACAAGATCTTTCGCCGGTTCGGCTTTAAGACGGTTCGCGGGTCGTCAGGCAAAGGCGGGGCAAGAGCCGTCGTCGAATCGATTCGCGTTCTAAAGAGCGGTGAGACGATGGCGTTCACCCCGGACGGCCCGCGGGGCCCGAAGGGAGTTGTTCAGCCAGGAATCATGCTGATGGCAAAGAGGTCCGGCGCTGCCCTTGTCCCCGTTGGCATCTCGGCTGATCGCCGGTGGCTTGCGCCGACCTGGGATTCGTACATGGTCCCAAAGCCCTTCGCAAGGTGCGTCATTCAGTTTGGAGAGCCGATCTACGTGCCGAGATCGGGGAACGACCATGAGGTGGAGCAGTTGCGCCTGAAGCTGGAAGCCGACATTTGCCGAAATCAGGCTGAGGCCGAGGCCAGTATGGGGCATGGCAAGCCTGAGGCTGGCGACGACGCCTAAGCGCCGGATTCGCTCGGTTACCGTTCAGCCGACGACCGGTCGGAGACGGTCCGGATCGAGAGCCTCAGTATCCGCTTCTTGTCGGATTCGGTAACCGTGAACTCATAGCCGCCTGACGCCACTGTATCCCCAACCTTCGGCAGGCGACCGAACAGCCCAAATACGTACCCGCCAATGGTGTCAAATTCCTCGCTTTCGAACTCGGAGCCGACCGCCTCGTTTACGTTGTCCAGCTCCACCATGCCGTCGGAAGAGAACCCGCCCTCGTGGGCGACGATTTGCGGCAGGTCCTCGTCGTACTCGTCGACGATCTCACCCATCACCTCCTCCACGATATCTTCAATCGTGACGATGCCAGCCGTGCCGCTGTGCTCGTCTTGCACGATCACCATTTGCGTCTTTCCTTGCCGCATCTCTTGCAGCAGATCGTGGAGGCTCTTGCTCTCAGGCACGAAGACGGGCGGGCGCATCAACTCTCTGACAGGCGTCTCACTCCTGCCGTGTACGATCGCGCTCAGAACGTCCTTGGCGTGGATCACGCCGAGAATCACGTCGTCGGTACCGTCGTACACGGGTATTCGCGAGTGGCCGGTCTCTTCTACCAGCTTGGCGATGTCTGTAAGGTTGGCCTCGACGGGAGCCGTCTTCAGATCTACGCGCGGCGTCATGACTTCGCGCACGGTCGTGTCTCCGAACTCGAAGACGGACGCAACCATTTCGCGCTCCTCTTCCTCAATCTCGCCGCTCTCCTCCGCTTCCTCCAGCAAGTCCTTGATTTCGTGTTCTGTCGGGTTGGCAACGGCGAACGTAGCGATGGCTCCAAACCGTTTGGTGAACAGTCCGCCGAGCACGACCGCAGCCCGAATCGGAATCGAGAACAGGTTGTTGAAAACGCACACAACCCGGTACAGCCTTAGCGAAGTTGAAATCGGATGCGCGACAGCGTAGCTCTTTGGAACCAGCTCGCCGAACACTACGTTGACGGCGGCGACTGGGAGGAGCAGCACGAGCAAAGTCAGAACCAAGACGAGCGGAGCCCGAGCGCTCTCACCTTCGGCGATCCACCGGTTCAGGTCGCTCCCTTCACTGGCCAGCCAGCCGACAACACCTTGGCTCGGAACGACCGTCAGTGCAACCATCCACGCGCGCATCGTCAACGAGCCCAAGAAGCACGCTGCGACGAACGTGGGCTTTCTGTCGATCAGGTCGAGCAGCGTCTTGCGATCTTCGGTCGAGTCGTCGCTGATCGCTCTCGCATGGGACGGCCTCAAGAGATCGATCGCTGTGTTTCCGGCTACGAATACGCCGTTCAGAGCGATTGTAAGCAACAGCAATGCCGAGATGCCAAGCCCCGTGCCAACGGAGACCTCGGCTGCTGCAATGAAGCTGGCAGCGGCCGCAAGACCGACCGTGGTCGGCGCCAGCCCGGCGATGATCGCGCCCCGATTCTCCCTGTTCGCGATACGTCGCCTTAGACGTTTAGGAGGGATTTCCATGTCAGCGTTGCGCGTCACTTTGGCATCACTCCGAATAGTAGTACGCCGAGGATGATCCCCACGGTTGCACCGAGCGTCAGTTCGAATACGGAGTGGAACTTCGCCTCCCACCGGCTTTGCGCTACGAGAGACGCCAGCCCGAGGCCGATCGCGGTGACTAGAATGTTGTCTGTCAGGAAGAACATCGCGGTCGCAAAGAAGAACCCGATGGCGGCGTGGCCGCTAACAATGCCTCCTCTGAGGATCTGCCCGTGCTTCCCAAGCCCCTTGCCAACGACCACGACCAGCAACACGATGACCGCACCCATGATGAGCCGTACGATTACTGGCGTTCCCAAGTCGTGGGACGTCAAACTGATGCGGATTCGCTCCCACTGGACATCGCCTACCGCGATCAGCGTTCCCACGACGATGGCCATGATCGTGGTAATCAACACGGCGCCCGCAGAGATGTCCTTGGCAAACTTGGCCAGTGGGTGATAGTTGGGAGAAACGAGATCGATGACAGCCTCGATCGCACTGTTGAACATCTCCGCGACCAAGACGAACGTGATCATGAACATCAACACGAGGATTTCGCGAACGTGCAGGTCCAGCAGCAGCGCCCCGAGCACGACGGTCATCGTGATGTAGAGGTGCACACGCATATGCCGCTGGGTGCGGAACGTATGGATGATTCCGTGGAACGCGGCTCGGAACGGGCTGACGTCTCCCTTAGATGCCACCTACGCGCTCCCTCCGTGCGGCAGCGAAGACCACTCCGAGTCGGTCGGGAGGCCAACCTTGTTGGCGATCTCGTTCATCCGCGCCAGCATATCCGCTCGCTCTTCGTCGGTGGAGTCATCGAATCCGAGCAGGTGCATACCGCCGTGAATCGCGAGCATCGCGATTTCGCACTCGCAGTCGACTCCGCGCTGGAGAGCGCCCGCCTCGGCAAATTCGATTGATATCGCAATGTCGCCGAGCTGTCCTGATACCGCGTGAGGAGCAGGGAAAGAGAGAACGTCGGTCGTCTCGTCGAGGTTCCGGAAGCTGCGGTTCAGGCGTTGCAGCTCGTCATCGCTTGTGATCAGCACGGATACTTCCGAAGCTTGCACATCGTATTCGGTCAAGAGCGTCAGCATCGCGTCACGTATGGGCTCAAGCTTCAATTGCCTTGATGATTCGTTCTTGATCGATATCCGATTCTTCTTCGCCGGGCTCGTCACTGTCCTGCCCAGGATACGCGATTCTCTCATGCCTCAGCGCGCCGAGCGCACGGTTGAACGATTCAGTGATCGTTCGCAGCTCTTGAAACGATAGGTCGGACTCATCGAGTTGACCGTCCGCTCGGCTCGCGTCGATGAGGCTGTTCACGACTTTCTCAAGCTGCGCCCTTCCTCGTACGGCGCGGCTGGCTGCCTCGACCATGTCAGCCAGGTGCAGAATCGCTGCTTCCTTCGTGCGCGGCTTTGGCCCGTCGTATCGAAAGTTCTCTTCCAGCACAGCCTCGCCGTCGCTCTGCTCGACCGCTCGATGATAAAAGTACGAAATCAGGCTCGTGCCGTGGTGCTGCTGGATGCCTTCGATGATGCTGCTCGGGAGCTTCGCCTTTCTCGCCATTTCAACTCCGTCCGATACGTGCGCGGAGATCACTTTGGCGCTCAGCGTCGGCGCCATTTCGTCGTGGACGTTTTCGTCGCCTTGGTTTTCGACAAAATAGCTTGGCCGGGTGAGCTTGCCGATATCGTGGTAGTACGCCATCGCCCGGCAGAGAATCGCATTTGCGCCGATCTCCCTTGCGGCCGTCTCTGCCAGGTTGCCGACTCCGACAGAGTGGGCGTACGTTCCTGGGGCTTTGAGGTTGAGCTCTCGGATGAGGTGGTTTTCAGGGCTGCAAAGCTCCAGCAGGGTCCAGTCCGAGACGATGCCGAATGCCCGCTCGAGAAGTGCGACGCCGAACCAGAACACGCTGAGCGCGATAATCGCCGCAAGCGCGGCCCAGCCAAGGGTCAGGATGGTGCTGGCCAGACCGCCGGCTATGGCTACGGCTGCGACGCCGCCGAGGATGATGTGGGCCACGATCTGTACTGAGAGCGCCCGGAACAGATCGCTGCGTCGCTTGAGGGGGCTGACCGTGTGCGCGCCGACGGCGCCGGCGAACCACGTCATAGCCAGCAGTTCAGGGGCGAGTGCGCCAAACGATCCCAGTAGCACCACGGTTACCGTTACTCCGATCAGGCTCGCGGCAGCGCCGAGAAGCGCCGAACTGAGCATGGCTTGCGCGGCGATCGGCGCGAGCAGGAGGAGGCTTTGCGGGCCGAACTCCTGGCCTCGGAGCTGGAGAACGAGCTGGACGCCGAGCAATCCGATCATGCCCGTCGTCCAGAGCAGGCGTTCTGCGACGCGCGGAGTCACGGCTCGAGGCGGCGCTTGGCGAAGGTGAAACCGGATCAGCAGGCCAGCGAGCAGGCTGGCGCCAATAGCCCCGGCGACTTTGAGCATGTCGTCCGGCCAGACGAGATGCATCGCCAAGACGAGCCCCATGAGAACGGCGCCCAGGCCGCGAGAAAAGACTCGGTACAGCTGCCACCGGTACCTCTTGGGGTCCAAGCGGTCGAATTGCCAAAGGCTGCGGAGTTTGAAGTCTGCCATGGGTGACCCGCGCTGTTCCCCTACAGGCGAGCCCAAGAGGGTGCGGATCTACGTTCGGTGCAGGCGTCGGCGCTGCCGCCGCCGTCTCTTGACGCTCGGCTTCTCGTAGTACGTATGCTCCTTGACCTCACGAAGCAGCCCGCTCTGCTGCAGCTTCATGTTGAAGCGCTTCAGGGCCTGGTCAATGGATTCGTTTTGGCCAACTGTGATCTGAATCAAACGGCATCGCCTCCAGAGTGCAATGATACCAAATTCAGCCCCGATCTTGAGGTCTGATGGCCGCTTTGCCACGCCGAAACTCCAAGAACACGCTGCCTAGCCCGCGCACACCCCTTCTGTAGGTTCTTTTGAACCTAATCCTGGCCCGGGAACTGTCGCCATGCCTCAGGACGCGCAATCTACAGGCTTTATGAACCGCAACGACACGTCCTGAGGCTGCTACGGCAGGCTCGCGGTGAGAGCCTCAGGACGTAACCCCCTGTAGACCAAGTCGCGTGATCGCCGCGTCCTGAGGCATGGCAAACTCCGGCGTTGGGTGGCATGGTTGTGCCAATGATCGTGTGGCACAGCCATGATTGCCATCTACAGACTATCGTCAATTCTCAAGGGCCGAGCGGCACTGACTGATAATTCGGATTGATGGCACGATTCCGACGTATACTGTCAGTGGAGTCTTGGCTAGGCGGGCAGTAAATGAACCTGGAGGCAAGGAATCAATCAGTCGTTTGGCAGGCAGTAGATCATGGCTGCCCAGCACGTTCATCCGGACAACCATGCCACCCGTCGCCTAGTAGTTGCCTAGTAGTCGCCTTGGGCCAGCTCAGCGGCGACGACCAGGCGACCATCAGGCGACAGCGAAGCGGACGACGGCGAAGCGGGTGACGCCTCCTGAGAGAAGCGGACGACGTCCCTCGCTACTCAGCTTCGGAGACGAATACGAAATCTGCCAGGCCTCGGCTGACGGATCGGGTTTCGGAAGCCGTGATGCAGGTGATGTTCAGCGATTCCGCGCCGGATCTAAGCTTGATCCTGTAGTTGATGCCCCGGTCGTACATCATGTGGCCCGAGCCAGCGACTACAACCATCACGGCGTTCCTGTTGTGCCTTGTGTCCATGTAGTCTATGGCGCTGCGGGCCATCCCCTCGTCCCAGGTGACCATAGCCGCGTATATATTCTCGCCCTGCGTGCCTGTGACCGGGTGGCCGCCCATCATCGAGGCGAAGATCGCCCGGTGGGTCTCGTCTTCCAGGAACAGGTCGGGCACCCATTCGCGCTGCTCGCTGTTCAGCGCTCCCGGCCCCTCTCGGCCGACCGAGCGCACCCATTCGCGGGGGACGTTCAGCGCGACCATCGGCAGACGATGGATCCGGATCGCGTCGAAGATCGGCGCGTACAGCTTGTAGTCGAATCCCCACTGAGTTTCCCAGCCGGACTTCTCGATGAACTGATCTTGCGACCAGTACCCGACGGACCAGGGCGCGAGGTTGCGCTGATTGTCCCGCGTGAACATCTCGAAACCGACGATCACATCCCGGCCACGCTTCAGAAGCGCGTCGATGATGGCGGTCTGTGCCAGATGGTGGGCAAGCTGGTCGTGGCTCTCGCCGACGAACACGTACTGCAGCCCGTCGGCGGCTGCGGCGATGTCATCGGGAGTCGCTGCTTGGCCAGTAGCCGTCCGAGTGTAGCCCGACCGGACTTCCACAGTCCCAGGGGCACCGATGTCGAGGGTGTACGGGTCGTCTTGAAGAACGGCGGCGGCCAGTAGAGCGATCACGATGAGTAGTTTCGACCATTCTTTGAGGGCGTGTCAAGGCGGCCTAGCCGTGTCGCTGCCGAAAATCAGCCATGAACGCGGTCAGCGCATCGACGCCCTCAGGCGGAAACGCGTTGTAGATGCTGGCTCGGCAGCCGCCGACCGAGCGGTGCCCTTTCATCTCGACAAACCCGTGGTCGGCCGCTTCGGCGAGGAATCCATCCGTTAGGTCAGCATCGGTCAGCACAAAAGGAACGTTCATTCGAGAGCGCGACTGCTTGACCGCGTGGCCCCGATAGAAGCCGTCCGAGCCGTCGATCGCCGAGTACAGCACCGACGCCTTCGTTTCATTCCTCTTCTCGACAGCCTCGATCCCCCCGTGGTCGAGCCAGTGGCGGTATACGAGGCCGCAGATGTAGATCGCCCAGCAGGGCGGCGTGTTGTGCATGTATCCGCTTTCGACCTGCTCGCGGTAGCTGAACATAGGCGGCAGGTCGGTGTTCATCCGCTCCAGCAGCTCGTCTTTCAGGATCACGATCGTGACCCCGGCGGGGCCGCAGTTCTTCTGCGCGCCTGCGTAGATGAGGTCGTACTTGGACACGTCCATCTTGCGGCTGATGATGTTCGACGACATGTCGCACACGACGGTCCCTTCGATTTCAGGATCGCTGAGGTAGTCGACCCCCTGAATCGTCTCGTTCAGCGTCAGGTGAAAATACGATTCGTTCGTCGGTCGATCGAGGCTTGCGAGGTCCGGCGTGCGGTCGTACTTGGTCTCCGCGCCGTCGAACGCCGTGCTGACGTCTGCAACCATCTTTGCCGCCGAGACCGCCTTCTTCCCCCACGCGCCCGTCACCGCGTACGTCGCGGTCTCGCCCCCGCGCATCAGGTTCATCGGCACGAGCGAGAACTGTTGGCTCGCTCCCCCCTGCAAGAAGAGGATGCGATAGCCCGCCGGAATCGACATTAGCTCTCGAAGGTCCGACTCTGCCCGCTCGGCGATCCCGCGAAACCACTTTCCCCGGTGGCTCATCTCCATCACGCCCATGCCGGAGCCCTGCCAGTTGAGCATGTCGTCGCGGGCCTGCTCCATCACCTCGACAGGTAAGACACCTGGTCCGGCTGAGAAGTTGAACACACGCTCGTACGACTGTGGCATGAGCCCATTTTAACTTGTGCGGTTCCGAGATTCTCCGAGTACCTAAGCGAATTCAGGCGATCCAGGCCCGCGAACTGCCAAACTCTATCGGTCCGTCTCTTAGGTCAAATGCGATCGACTTTACTAACCGTCGCCGTTGCTTGTCTCGCCCTGGTCGGGTGCGGTTCGTCACGGCCAGCGAGTTCACCCGCCGACGAGGGCGAGGCCGTCGCCTTCGTCGGCTCGTACGACGGCGTGCGCGTTGTCGCCGAGGGCGCCCAGGAGCCGTTACTGCCACCCTCGATTACTGAGGTCGCTGGCCTAGCCAGCTTGTCGTTGGCCGCTGATATGAGCTTTGAGATGAAGCACGGGGGGCTGGCGGTCGAGGGGCGGTGGTCAGTGCGCGACAGGGTAGCCAGGTTGGAGCCAATGCTCGTCATGGGCGAGACGAAGCTACAGATCGAGCAGGACGAGGAACTCAGCGAAGAGGCGATGGCCGGGATGCTCGAAGTGTTTGAAACTGAGTGGAGATTTCAGATCGAGGAAGACGGCACGTTGCGGATGCTGGACTCACAAGGCATCGCTGGGTTCTATGAGTTCAAGCCGCAAGGTCGGCGGTAACTGAAGTTTTCCACACGTTTTCAAGAGAACTGTCGTACCCTGTTACTTGTAACAGGAACGGTGGTCATGGACTCCAGGGGCTTGATTTCGCTGAGCTACGACGGCTCTCTCCCGTGTCACACGGACGTTGTGATGCGGCATTTGAGCAGTCGTGGGCTCCGCGCGACGTTCTACGTCGAGCCGGCGCTGATGCTAGAGTCCATTTCCGACTGGCAGGCGGCGAGCGCCGCAGGGCACGAGGTAGGGAACGGATGCCTGCATTCGATTGCGGCGACCGACGGCTCGATCTCGTCGTGGTTCGTCGGCTCGCTTGCAGAGGAGGTCCAGGAGGCCAAGGAGTTGATCGAAGAGGCTTTTCCTGGGCAAGCCGAGCACAGCTTTGGCTACCCGTGGGGCCAGCCGGTGCCAGGTCACGAAGGTTATGCGCCCGCCATCAGTCGGAGCTACTCGGTCGCGCGATCGGGCGTGGCCGGTTTCAACGAGCCGGGCGCTGTCAATCGGCAGCAGATCAGGTGCATTCCGTGCGACGGCATGAGTGCAGAAGAGATGACGGAGTACGCCATGGCAGCTCGCACCCGCGAATGCTGGGCCGTGTTCTCATTCGAAGGGCTCGGAGTTGGCCGGAGAACGGTGGACGTCGAGCAGCACGCCAGGTTCTGCGACTGGCTCGCTTCGGCGAACGACATCAAGGTTGCGCCGGTCGTCGAGCACGCTGCGTCTCTAGAGCCCAGCATGCCTGGGACCGCGCACTTGCGGTAGCAATCCGTCGCGGCGTACCGTACACTGATCCCTCGTGGAGCCGACTCGCGACGAATTCCTGCACATGCCGTGGCCGTGGGTCAAGCCGCTCTTTTACATTCTGACTTTCGGCAGCTTGGCGATCTGCGTCTACCGGTTCTGGCGCCAGTCCTCGTTTTGGAAGCAAGGAGCAGAGTCGCCAGCCGGCAAGGACTGGCTCGCGAACGTACTGAAGCACGTCATCGGGCAGAAGAAGGTCCAGGGCAGCAGGCCGAAGAGCGGCGCTCCGATGCACCTCTTGATGTTCTGGGGGTTCCTGGCATTGCTTCTCGCGACGACGCTGTTGGCTATCGCAACGTACGCACCTCTTATCGGCGTCGCCAACTTTCACGAAGGGCTGTACTTCTTGATCTTTGAGACGACGTTCGACCTGCTCGGGCTTGCGTTCGTGGTCGGCGTCGTCTGGGCGATTTCGCGGCGGCTCAAAATCTTGAGCAAGGACGGACCGTTGAACAGTGTGCTCAGCTTCGAGCGGCAAGACTGGGAGGGGCTTGTTATCCTATTGATGCTCGGCGTGACCGGCTTCTTGGTGGAAGCCGCTCGCATAGCCACAGCCCCGCAGCCTGCGGACGCCTTTTCGGTCGTGGGGTACGGGCTCTCCTTCCTGATGCCTACGCTGAAACCGATTGGCTATGTGGCGATCTGGTGGTTCCACATGGCCTGGGTTTGGGCGTTCTTTATCCGCCTGCCCGATATGCGATTGCGGCACATGGTCACGGTGACGATGGCGACGGCTCGCATGAGCGACAAAACGCCGGGCCGGCTCGAACCTGTAACGGTGGAACAGGTCGAGGCGACTGGGAAAGTTGGCGCGGCGGTCGCGTCTGACTACTCCCAGTGGCATCTCCTTTCGATCGACGCTTGCATGTCCTGCGGCCGGTGTACGGAGGTGTGTCCAGCTCATGCCGTCGGCAAAATACTGGATCCCAAGCAGGTCGTTGCGGACATTCACAGGGCTGCGGTGAACGGTGAGCCGATCGCGGACGCCGTGTCCGCAGAGGCGCTTTGGGACTGCACGACGTGTTACGCGTGCGAGGAGGTCTGCCCGGCGCACATACCGCACGTCGAGATGATCGTCGATGCTCGGCGTCACTTGGTCGCAGAGGGCGCGCTGGCCGGATCAGCGGGGGTCATGCTGCGTCAGGTCGCGAGCGCAGGCCATGCGTGGGGCCAGGACACCTCGACGCGAGAGGGGTGGATGAAGGGGCTCGACGTGCCGCTTTGCAGGGACGGCAAGCCGTTCGAGTACCTGTTCTGGGTCGGCTGTGCGGGCGCTACCGATCCAGGCGCGATCAAGACGACTCGCGCGGTAGTCGAGTTGCTCCAGCGCGCCGGAGTCAGCTTCGCCTGCCTCGGCAAGGAGGAGTCGTGTACCGGCGATCCGGCCAGGCGCACCGGCGATGAGTTCGTGTTTCAGGAGCAGGTCTCGAAGAACAAGACGTTCTTTGAGAAGTACGCCGTGACGAAGATCGTCACGGCATGCCCACACTGCTTGAACACGCTGCGCAACGAGTACCCGGATTTCATGGCGCGAGTAGAAGTGTTCCATCACTCTGAGATTCTCGCGGAGTTGGTCGAGCGCGGCGATCTTTCGCCTGTGAACTCACCGGACGGTCAGACGACGCTGCACGATCCGTGCTACTTGGCGCGGGTCAACGGCCAAGTAGACGCGCCGCGAGCGATCTTCGGCGACGAGACTCACTTCAACACGGACAAGTCGGCGATCGTGCACGCTCTGGAGAAGCAGTCTGACGGTCCAAGGTCGCTGGTCGAGCCAGAGCACTTCGGCGTCAAGACTAGGTGCTGCGGAGCGGGCGGAGGCCGCATGTGGATGGACGAGGGCCAGGAAAAACGCCCAAGCTCCAAGCGGGTTCGGGAGCTTCTGCAGACCGGCGCTGAGCAGATCGCAGTCGCGTGTCCGTTCTGCCGCATCATGCTGGAGCCAGAGGTTCAACAGCAGACAGACGGGCAGGTGCGAATCGTCGATCTGGCCGTGCTGCTGCAGGAGTCGAATCAAGACTCATGATCAGGGCCGTCGGCGTCGATATAGTCGAAATCGGTCGCATTGAGCGAGCGATGCGCAAGCCACGCTTCGTCGAGCGCATTTTCACCGAGCGGGAGCGGAAGTTCCTGAACTCCCCGAAAGCCGTCGCCGGTCGGTGGGCTTGCAAGGAGGCCGTGGCCAAGTGCCTTCCGAAACGCATCAGGTGGCACGAAGTCGAGGTGCTGACAGGCGAGCGCGGCGAACCGATCGTGCACTTCGCTGGACTGGAAGCGATCGTGTCTGGCGGCAGATTCCACGTCTCGATCTCCCACGAGCGCAGCCACGCCGTGGCCGTCGCGGTTCTTGAGGTCGATTGATTTTGCGTGGGGCCAAAGCTAAGATTCAGGAGACTGGCGAATGAACTCTAGCTTCGACGCGCTCGCACCGCTCTACGATCGCCTGATGTCGAACGTGCCGTACATCTCGTGGCTGAGTTACTACCGACTGCTGCTGGCGAAGCACGAGCTGCAGCCACAGTCGTTCCTTGACGTTTGCTGCGGCACAGGAACGTTGGCGGAGAAGCTGGCCGCAGACGGATTTGCGGTCACCGGGTTCGACGTGAGCGAGCCGATGATCCGCGAAGCCAAACGGAAGATCGCTGCTTCAGGGTTCAACGTTGATTACGTTGTGGCTGATGCGGCGAGTCTAGACCTGGGAAGGAAGTTCGACGCGGCGTACTCGTTCTTCGACAGCCTGAACTACATCACCGAACACGAGCAGCTGCGGCGCGCGATCAAGCGGGTTGCCGAACACCTTGAGCCGGGCGGTTCCTTCATCTTCGACGTCAACACCGCTTACGCGTTTGAGAAGCGCATGTTCGATCAAGAGGATCTCAGAAAGCAGACGGAGCCGAAGTACAGTTGGAAGGGGGCGTACGATCCGGAATCTCGCTTGATCCAAATCCACATGAAGTTCTGGGATGGCGAGGACGCCATCAGCGTGGATCATGTTCAACGCGCGTACTCCGACGACGAGTTGCGCGCGTACTTGAGAGAAGCCGGGTTTTTCGACGTGAGTGTGTTCGACAGTTACACGTTGAACCCAGCTAGAGAAAGGAGCGACCGACTGCACTACGTTGCGACGTTGCAGAGCGGCTAAACTGGCAGAATGACTTTCGCGCTAGTCGCGGTGGCGTTGATCGCGCAGAGCGGAGTTGACCACACGTTCGCCGTGGATACGTTCATCGACCGGCAGCGGCCGGACGGCAACTTCGGTCGAGATCCGACGCTGCTGGCGGGGAATGGACGCGTCATCCTGCTGCGATTTCCAGAGTTGAACGTCTCCGGGCGCTTGGGCGTCGCAAGCGCAACGGTGAGCTTGACGTTCGTTCAGACGGCTGATGTACGGCTCAAACGGGTGTCGATCATCAGGCACCCGTGGGGCGAAGGCGGCGGCTACCAGGTGGACTACCAGCCGAACTCCAAGGCGAAGGAAGGAGAGGCCACGTGGCGGTCGGCGCAAGCCGACCGAGTTCGATGGGACGACGCCGGCGCGGGCTCGCAGACCGACGCGCGTGACATCGAAGGAGCGTTTGCGCAGTCGAACGACAGCCACCTGTTGATCGGCGGGATAGAGGCAGCCGTGCAGGAGATGATCTCCGACCCGGCACACAGCTTCGGTCTACGGATCGAGCTCGACGGTGCCGCGAACTTTTGGAGCTCGGAAACGCGGCGTTTGGCGCCGAAACTGACGGTCGTGTACGGCGATGCACCGGCGGGCGAGGTAGATATCGCCGTCAGTTACGTCGAGCCGCGCGGTTTCGACGGTAAGGCATGGCCTGCGGACGGCGCTGAATTGACGTGGATAGCTCGGGTAGTCAACAACGGAAAAGTCCCGGCCACCGTATCGCCAGCTTGGTACTTCATGGATCAAGAAGTTGGCCGGCAATCGCAGAGCGCGACGATCCAGCCGGGGGAAGCTTCCGATTTTGAAATCCAACTCCGTTGGCAGTCTAATCACGCCGATCACAGTGCGCTGCCGATCAGGTTTGCGGCAAAAACCGACAAGCAGGACTCGAACCCTGTCGACAACTCGCTGGTCGTACACATGAACGCGCTGCCGATCTACGTTATGCCGGAGTCGTCCGTAGCCACTCAGGCCGCAGTCCGCTGGCTGAACGAAGTGGTCTTCCCGCAGAGCAAAGGCGCCGCTGCGCAAACGGGGTGTTTGGAAAGGGTGAGGCTGGTCTCTACTCAGCAAGCGAGTGCCGGCGCGATCGGCCGCGCTGACACGTCAACCCCCGCCGTTGCTAGAGCGATCATTGCGGCGATGACCCAGCTGCCGTCGATGTTTTCTAAGCCGTTCGAGGGCGTACCGTACTCCTTCGCGGGTGAGACCGTTCCGAGCCCGTTTCAGTTGGAGGCATCTGGGGCTGTCTGGGATACGCGCGACGACGGTTACTGGCTGCAAGGCTTTGCATTGCCCGACCCAACCGGCCCGAGCCGGTACGGAGCTAGCGGCGAGTTGCCAGTACGGCAGCTTCTGAGCAAGACCGAAGTCAGAATCTTGAACGCGAATCTCGGCAAGTTGCAAGGCAGGACAGTGCCGACGGACCAGGTTTCGTCGAGCGTGATGATCCGTGTTTACGGCCCGGACGGTATCGTGATTCCGAGCGCGGAGGTCTCCGCTTATCAGACGCGCCGAGGCGTTTTGCAGAACGACCCGACGTTCGTCGGCGCAACGAACGCGACCGGTTCCGTGTTCCTGTCGCCGAAGCCGTCGGAAACGAGAGCCAACCCGTTTGGAGACATAGAGGCGGATGGTTCAAATTCCTGGATGCTGTTGCGGTTTTCTGCGAACGGTGTCACGAAGTCTCGTTGGCTGCCGGTTTGGGCGCTCATCGACGAGTACGCGCGCGGGAATAAGGCCATCGCTCTCATCGAGTACCGCATCCAGCTTCCTTCGGGGGCGCTCGACTACAGCAAGGACCTCGCCTTGAATCGCATTGTCACCGACTCGGCAGGGCGCTTCCCGGCGCAGCTCAATGCGCTCGTCGATGGGAACGCGGCCACGGCACTTGAGCTCGAAGAGCTAGAGGACGGGTATTGGATTGAAATCGACCTCGGGCGGGACCGTCTCTTGGGCGAAATCTCCCTGGTCTTCGACGGTGACCCGTGGGCCGAGTTTCGGATCGAGACGTACAAGACCGCGCAGTCTCCGGGCTCTGCCGCCGTATGGGCCGTAGAGACGAACGGGCTGACGGTAGCCGCAACCTTGCGGCGCGACGAGGGCGGGCGCGTGAGGCTACGGTACACGGCGACCAGCGTCAGGTCGCGCTACGTGCGGGTGATACCGCTCAGCAGGGAGCCTGTCAAACTGGTCGGCGTTCACGTCACGCCCGTTCGCGGATGAGCCTATATCGGCTTCAGCTGCAACCAGTTCGGCCCGCGTTTGGCGTCCACCCTGACCGGAACTGACAGCGGAAGAGCCTCTACCATCGCCGATCGGATCGGTTCGATCATCGAGCCGTCGCCCTTCGGCACCTCGAACACCAGTTCGTCGTGTACCTGCAACAGCATTTGCGTCTCCCCCGACTCCAGCAACGGTCGAATCCTGATCATCGCAAGCTTGATCATGTCCGCCGCCGTGCCCTGAATCGGAGCGTTCATCGCCTGCCGCTCAGAGTAGCTGCGCCGGTTGAAGTTCAGCGAGTGGATCTCGGCGAAGTGGCGCCTTCGTCCGAACAGAGTCGTTGTGAAACCGGTCTTCCGCGCGCCTGCGACGATCGAGTCCGTGAACTCCTTGACCGCTGAAAACCTCTTGCTGTACTGGTCGATGAGCTCGCGCGCATCCCCCCGCGAAAACCCTTTGCCGAGCTGGCGGGCGAGGCCGTGGTCCGTGACGCCGTACAGCACAGCAAAGTTGAGAAGCTTGGCCTGGCCGCGCTGCTCGCGAGTAACATCCTCTGGCTGGACGTGGAACATCAGCGCAGCCGACGTGCGGTGAATGTCCTCGTCGTTCTTGAACGCCTCGACGAGCGCGGAGTCGCCGCACATGTGAGCGAGGATTCGGAGTTCGACCTGCGAGTAATCGAAGGAGAGCAGCTCTCTGCCCTTCGGGGCTACGAACGCTTCGCGTATGCGCCGCCCAAGATCCGTGCGAACCGGGATGTTCTGCAGGTTTGGATCGTTGCTGCTAAGCCGTCCGGTCGCGGCGACGGCTTGATTGAACGTCGTATGCACGCGGCCGTCGTCGCCAATCAGTTTGGACAGCGCGTCCGCGTAGGTGCTCTTGAGCTTGGCCACCTCGCGATAGTTCAGAATCTCACCTGCGATTTCGTGGCTGTCGGCTAGGTCTTCCAGGATCTCTGCGCCTGTCGCCCAGCCGGTCTTGGTCTTCTTTCCGCCAGGAATTTCCATTTTGCCAAAGAGAATCTCACCGATCTGCTTCGGTGAGCCGACGTTGAACTCCTCGCCCGCCAACTCGTAAATCTTGGCCTGGATGCCCTCGACTTTAACGGCAAGCTCCTTCGAGAACTCGCTCAGCACGTCGCTGTCCAGGCAGATGCCCTCTAGCTCCATGTCCGAGAGAATCGGACACAGCGGGAGCTCGATGTCGTTCAGAACCGCAGTCTGACCCTCCTTTTCGAGCTTCGCGCGCATCTCGTCGGCGAGCATGGCGAGGGCAGCTGCCCGAACCTGTGGCTTCGCCGGCGGATCTTCGTCGAGGTATCCGGAGAACAGGTCGGAGAGGTCGTAGCCCGAGCGATCTGACTGAAGCACGTAACCGGCTAGCATCGTGTCGAACTGGGGCGCTTGCAGCGACCGACCGGCCAAGTTGAAGAGCGGCTTCAGGTCGTGGCCGGTGACCTGTCCGGAGTGGTCCGCAAGAATCCGCACCGCATCCCGCCTTGCCGTGCGACGGACCTCCCGGTCGATCTCCAGGTACGCGAACTCGTCGCCGTCCTCCTCGAACATAGACCCCTGATCCGTTTCCTCGTGGTGCAGATAGAGCCCGAAGTTCCGTTTGCCGACCCAGCCTTGCAGCTCCTCGTAGGAGGCTGGAGTCTCATCGAAGCGCACCTCGATCGACTCCTGGACGACCTCAGCCTTCCGCCCTGTGGCATCGCCTTCGATGTACGCCGACAGTACGCCTTCGAAGCGCTTCGCTTGTGTCTTGAACTCGAGCGACAGAAGCATTTTGCGGATGTCTTCGAGGTCTTCGCCGTCGAGCTTGTACGGCTCAAAGTCGTACTCGATCGGAACGTTCCTGTCGATGGTCGCCAGCCACTTGGACAGTTTCATAACCTCCTCGTTCGGCTCGATCTTTCTCCTGTACTTGGGCTCCATCTCCTCTAGGTTCTCCAGGATTTGCTCGATAGAGCCGAACCGCTTGATCAGCAGTGTTGCCGTCTTGTCGCCGACTCCCGGGACTCCCGGGATGTTGTCGCTGCTGTCGCCGGCCATCGCTTTGTAGTCGACGACGTGCTCGGGTCCAAAGCCGTACCGCTCGTGGACGTCTTCAGGCTTGTATGTCCTTGGTGGCTTTCCGAAGCTCTGCGGGGTCAGCACGCTTACGGCGTCGTCGACGAGCTGCAGGGCGTCGAGGTCGCCCGTGACGATGGTCGTTTCGTACCCGTTCTCCTCTGCCAGCTTCGAGATCGTGCCGATGATGTCGTCCGCCTCGTACCCCGTCAGTTCGAGCACCGGCAGCTTGAACGCCGAAATCAGCTCACGGGAAGCTTCGAGCTGCTCGATCAGCTCAGGAGGGGTCTCCCGGCGCGTTCCTTTGTACTCCGGGTATTCCGCGTGCCGAAACGTCTTTCCAGGGGCGTCGAGCGCGACGACGACCGCGTCTGGCTCGATCGACTGGAAGAACGCGAACAGCATGTTGATGAACCCAAATAGGGCGTTCGTCGGCCTGCCAGAGCTGGTGCTGAGGTACCGAGTTCCGTAAAATGCCCGGAACAGCAGGCTGTACCCGTCGATGATCACGAGGCGCTTCTGGGCCATCGGTTCACCTTACCTTTCGGCGGGACGCCGAGCCACCCGTGCGGCCACCCCTAGGTTCGGGTATCATAGGACGGTATTTTGTACTTATTTGGCGGGGTCTGCTGACGGTCAGGCCCAACTTTATGAGGGTAATTATGGTTTATCGACCAATACGCTATGAGCAGATGATGAAAGCCGCCGAGGGCATGGACGTGCGCGCTCGACGTATGTTTGACGGCATGGCGATCTACTCGGGAGAGCGGATGTTCGCCTATCTAGTCGGTGATGACATCGGCCTGAAGCTGTCCCCAACCGATCGCGAGACCGCATTGGGATTCGATGGTGCCGAGCTACTGCGGGCCAGCCCCGATTCAGAGCCGATGAAAGAGTACGTTCGCATGCCGCAGAACATCCTCGACAACTACGAAACGTTCGTCGATTGGGTTCAGAAGAGTGCGGAGTACGCCACCAATCGCGTAGTGAACTAACCGGGCGGTTTGTCGCTTTCGGTCGGTATGATTCAGGCGAGGTTAGAATGGTCTGCGGAGCGCTGTGCGCTTTCTCATGACCGGCCCTGATCCTGCTATGGACCAACAACCCCAACTCGAGCGCATCGCTGTGATCACGAGCGGTGGCGACGCGCCCGGTATGAACGCTGCTGTTCGAGCCGTCGTCCGAACGGCCATCAGCCGAGGAGTCGAGGTCGTCGGATTCCTGAGCGGATACCGGGGTCTGATCGGCAGCGAATCCGTTGAGCTGAATTCGAAATCGGTCGGGGGCATCATCAGCCAAGGCGGGACGATCCTGCGAACTGCCCGGTCCATGGAGTTTCGAGAGCCCGAGGGACGCTCGAAAGCAATGGGCGCTCTTCGGGAAAGCGGCGCGCAGGGGATCGTGATCATCGGCGGCGACGGCTCTATGGTGGGCGCCGGCCATATTTTCGACGAGTTCGATTTCCCGACGATAGGCGTCCCGGCTTCGATCGACAACGACATCGCAGGCACCGATTTTTCAGTCGGCTTTGACACCGCCGTCAACACCGCGCTCGAGGCGATCGACAAGATCCGCGACACCGCTTACTCGCACGAGCGCGTGTTCGTGATCGAGGTGATGGGGCGAGCGAACGGCTTCATCGCCATCGAGGTCGCGCTGGCCAGCGGCGCGGAGGCGTGCTTGATCCCAGAAGTGAGATACTCGCTTGTTGACATATCCGAAAACCTGATGGCGATGCGGAAGAAGGGCAAGCGCAGTTCGATCGTGGTGGTCGCTGAAGGGGCCGCCAAGGCAGCCGACGTCCAGGCGTTCTTTCAGCGTCGGACGGGGTTCGAGGCCCGATACAGTGTGCTCGGACACGTGCAGCGCGGCGGGCGCCCGACGGCGTTCGACCGCGTGCTAGCCTTGCGGCTAGGCTCTTTTGCAGTCGAGAAGCTGTTGGCGGGCGTTACGGGAGAGATGGTCGGCGTCGATGGGAAAAACCTGGTCTCGCACCCGCTGGGCTACGTCGCTGCCATGAAAAAGACGATCGACACTGATAAGCTGAAGCTAGTAGAGGTCATGGCGCAGTGATTCTCACCGTAACGCTCAATCCGTGCGTAGACCAAACGCTGCACGTGGACGGTCTGAAGCCGTTTGACACGAACAGGGTGCTGCGGCTGGAGACCGACGCCGGCGGGAAGGGGACGAACCTCGCCCGGGTGCTGGCCGAGTTGGGGACCCACGCTGTGACGACGGGGTTTATCGGTGGGGCGCCAGGCGCCACGGTTCTTCAGGTGCTCGATGAGCAGGGCGTCGAGCGAGACTTCGTGCACATACGCAAAGACACTCGCACCAACTACAACATCGAGGACGGCAGCGACAGTCCGCCGACTACGTTCAACGCGATGGGCCCGGCGATCGAGCCCGAACAGTGGGAGGAGCTTCTGACCACGATTAGGAGGCAGTGCGAGAAGGCTGCCTGGGTAACGCTGGGCGGTTCGCTTCCGCAGGGCTTGCCGGTCGACGCCCACAAGCTGATCGGCATCATCGCCAAGAGCGCGGGAGCAAAGTTGGCGCTCGACGCAGACGGAGAGGTGATGCGCAGAGGCCTGGAGGCGAAGCCGCACCTGATCAAGCCCAACGCGAAGGAGGCCGGTCGTCTGCTCAACCGAAAGGTCGAGAGCATCGACGACGCGATCTTTGCTGCGGAGCAGTTGATGCAGTACTTGGAGGACGACGGGATTTGCATCGTCTCCTTGGGCGCCGACGGCGCGGTCATGGCCGCCGGTTCAGGGACGTTCATCGGCAAGAAGATCGAAGTCGAGGCGGTCAGCTCGATCGGGAGCGGCGACTCGTTGGTCGCAGGTTTCTTGCACGCGCTGGAACAGGGACTGGACCTGCCAGACGCGCTGCGAACCGGCCTGGCAGCAGGGGCGGCGACCGCGATGACCTCCGGAGTCGAGATCGCCAGGAAGCCGATCGTGGACGATCTCCTGAAGCGCGCGACGGTCGAGCGGGTTCATTAGCACCGCCGGGTCACCTGGTAAAGTCTGGTGGGGGTTGCCGGGGTGGCGGAATGGTAGACGCGGTGGTCTCAAACACCATTGAGGTTAAACTCGTGAGGGTTCGAATCCCTCCCCCGGCACCAGTCCAAAGAAAAGCGAGAGATTCCAGTAATCCCAACTGGCGCAAGGCGTCGAACCAGGTAGGAGCATCAACATCATGCGGTGGTATTTCACTCTAGCAGCGCTGGGCGTCGCGGCAGTCGGTTCAGCTCAGTACGTCAACATCAGCGGCAACGTCAACGGCGACGTCAACATCAGTTTCGGCGTGCAGCAGCAGCGGATTCCGTGGCAGACGGTTTACACAGGCCAGAACTGCAGGATAACTCAGCAGATGACGCGCTTTATCGGTTCTCAGCGCGAGTGGGAGTACTACTGGCGCCAGGCGAACGGGATC
This sequence comes from Armatimonadota bacterium, assembly GCA_022563855.1. NCBI lineage: Bacteria > Bacillati > Armatimonadota > Armatimonadota bacterium. The sequence goes on along the minus strand of JADFMN010000008.1, from coordinate 100,353 downwards.
CATCCGGCGCGACGCACCCATGTGCCGGGCGGTTTTGACTGGAGGAACGAGTACCTCGTCGCGATCCACATGGGCACTCAGCGATCTGGCGGTTTCGGCGTGTGGGTCGAGTCGGTGTACCAGTCGACGGCTGGCTTTTTCGACATCAACTTTGTGATTCAGCAACCGCGAAGATCGGGCTACAGCTTTGGGTTCAGCTACCAGTCGTGGACCAGCCCGTTCACCATCATCCGCGTTCGAAGAGGGGCGTATCAGCCTCGCTACAACCCGCGCTACTACGCCCCGCACCGCTACACGCCTCCACTGGCGTGCGGCTGCGGTGATTGCCATTCCCACAAGCCCGTTTACATGATGATGCCGGACGGCTCCCTGGCGCAGTACGAGCCTCCGCATTACACGCCGCATAGGTAGACGATCGACAGCAGCGCAGGCCTCTGGGTCACAATCTCGGCATGAACGCCGAGATCGTCGTGGTCGGGACTGAGATCCTCCTCGGGCAGATCGTCGATACGAACAGCGCCGAACTTGGCAAGGTGCTTGCGAAGTTCGGCGTTTTTCATACTCACCGGCAGACGGTGGGCGACAACCTTGGGCGCCTGGCTGATGCGTTGCGGCTCGCGCTGTCGCGATCTGACATCGTGTTCACCATCGGCGGGCTCGGTCCAACTCAGGATGACCTCACCCGCGATGGGATCGTCGAGGCGCTGGGGGACAAGCTGGTTTACGACGATTCGATCGAGCAGGGGATTCGCGAGAGGCTCAGCGCTCGTGGCGTGCAGTTTGTGCCGAGCATGAGGAACCAGGCGTACCGGCCCTCTTCTGCGACAGTTCTTGACAACCCGAACGGCACCGCGCCTGGGCTCCTTTGCCGGGTGGACGGGAAGACCTTGATCGCAATGCCGGGGCCGCGTGCGGAGTTCATGCCGATGCTCGAAGGGCCCGTCTCGGAGTTCTTGCGGAGCGTCAGCGAGGGCGTGATCCACTCCCGCGTGCTGCGCGTCGCGGGTATGGGCGAGAGCATGATCGAGAGCAAGATCTTTGAGCTGATGAAGATGGATAACCCGACGGTTGCGCCGTATGCGAAGGTCGGCGAGGTTCACCTTCGTGTGTCTGCGCGCGCAGCTACGGTCGAAGAGGCGGAGGCGATGATCGCTCCGGTCGAAGAAGAGATCCGCAATCGCTTGGGCGACGCAGTTTTCTCTGTCGATGAGCGCCCCTTGCAGGAGGTCGTACTCGCGATGCTCCGAGAGAGGGGGGAGACTTTGGCTGTCGCAGAGAGCTGCACCGGCGGCGGTCTCGGCGCACAGATCACCTCGGTCGCGGGTTCGTCTGCCGCGTTCCTCGGCGGCGTCATCAGCTACTCGAACGAGACGAAGAGCGAGATGCTCGGTGTGTCTGCTGAGACCCTTGAGACCCACGGAGCTGTGAGTTCGCAGGCCGCTTGCGAAATGGCCGAGGGCGTGCGCGAGCGGACCGGCGCGGACTGGGGCGTGAGCATCACAGGCATCGCAGGTCCGGGCGGTGGGAGCGAAGAGAAGCCGGTGGGCCTCGTGTACATCGGAGTCGCTGAGGCGGGCGGAACAACCGTCGAAAAGAACGTCTTCCCGGGTCAACGCGATGCGATCCGAGCCCGCACGATCCAGCAGGCCTTGGTTGCATTGCGAAAGAGAGTCGCAGCGACTGAAAACTGACCCCGCTTCGGCGGCTCACGGGCTATCGCGCCGTTCGCCCTCCATGGGGAGTCCCGAGGCAGCCATTCTGGTGCGCGTCTCCGAAGTTTCACCGAGTTAGCCCCAGGCCCGTCATCCTGAGCGGATCGACTGAGCACGGAGCCAGCCCCAGGCCCGTCATCCTGAGCGGATCGACTGAGCACGGAGCCAGCCCCAGGCCCGTCATCCTGAGCGGATCGACTGAGCACGGAGCCAGCCCCAGACCCGTCATCCTGAGCGGATCGAAGGAGCGCGGGTCTGGGGCGGTCGCACAGAGGTAGAGTTCCCACCAAGGTGAAGTACCCTGCCGTCTACATCCTAGAGTGCCGAACGGGCAAGTTCTACATCGGAGTCACCTCCGATCTCGAATACAGGCTGTCAGAACACGAGCACGGAGTAATTGAAGGGTTCACGAAGAGGAACGGACCGTGCCAGCTAGTCTGGAGCTCCAACTTCCCAGATATGGACCAGGCGATCAGTTTCGAGAAGAGAGTAAAGGGTTGGCGGCGAGAGAAGAAAATCGCCCTGATCGAAGGGCGGATTGAGGACTTGCCGGGGCTGGCGCTGCCTTACAACGAGCGAGAACGCGAGGACGAGGACAAACCAAGTTCGTCATCTTGAGCGAGCCTGTCCTGGGCTTGACGAAGGCAAAGACGGCGGGTTTGGGACGGTGGCTTGCCAGCGAACTCGTGGAAGAATACGTAATCCCCCACCGCGCTCCTTCGATCCGCTCAGGATGACGGTGGGGGATTACTGACCCTGTTCTGCCAATCCTTCGATCCGCTCAGGATGACGGTGGGGGATTACTGACCCTGTTCTGCCAATCCTTCGATCCGCTCAGGATGACGGACGACGCGTGGCATGGTTGTCCCGATGGCCGTGCGGGGCAGGCATGAGTCTTTAGTGGTGACGGCGGAAGACGTCCCTTCGGTCCTTAATGGCGTTGACGGAGCAACGCCCTCCATCTTGGCCACCAAGTCCGCCACGGTCAGGCCCGGAGGGTTTGTCCGTGTCCGGCTGCAAAGGAGGATCATGCGACTCAAATCCGCTCAACCTTCGGCGCCGTCTTTTCGTCGTCTTCCACGTCGCCTGTGTTCCTGACTCCAGCAGGCTCGAACAGCAGGACCTCGACTTCTGAATTGGCGACGGGGCGGTGCTCGACGCCGCGCGGGACGACGATCATCTGGCCCTCCTTCAATGGAACGACCCGATCCCGAAACTCAACGGACATCGAACCGCGCCAGACGAGGAACATCTCGTCAGCGTCGTCATGCTTGTGCCACACGAACGGTCCCTGGAACTTTGCGAGCTTGACCTCCTGGCCGTTCAGCTCCGCGACCAGCTTCGGCCTCCAATGTTCGGAGAACTTGGCGAACTTCTCGGCCAGGTCGATGACTTCCATCACCCGCGCGGCCCGGTGATCAGCAGCCGCTCGACGAAGAACTCCATCGAGCGGTTGAAGTTGATGCCGGAGTGCCCTCGGTCGGGGCCGACCTGCACCTCGAAGTACTTGCCCGCGCGTTGCAGCGCCTGGATCAGCTCGTAACTGTTCGCCTGGTGGACGTTGTTGTCGCTCGTGCCGTAGAACAGCAGGAGCCAGCCCTTGAGATCCTTGGCGTAGGTCATCGCGGAGCCCGCCTTATATCCTTCCGGGTTCGCTTGCGGCGTTCGCATGTACCGCTCGGTGTAGATCGTGTCGTAGTGGTCCCACTTGGTGACGGAGCTCGAGGCGACCGCCGCGTGGAACAGTTCAGGGTAGCGGAGCAGGCACATGGTCGACGAATACCCGCCGTACGACGTGCCGGTAATGCCGATGCGAGATGCGTCCACATAAGGCAGCTCGCCGATCGCCTTCACCGCCTCCGCGTGGTCGTCGATCTCGGTCACTCCGAGCTTTTGGTACGCCGCGTCCATGAACTTCTTGCCCCGCCCGCTGTTGCCCCGGACGGCGAACCGCGCGACTATGAAGCCGTAGTCGGTCTTGCGGTCGAACGAGGCGAACCGCTCGTTGTGCCCGCTGCTCTCCGGGCCTGCGTAGATGTTCACGATCACTGGGTACTTTCTGCTAGGGTCGAAGTCGGCGGGGAACTGGAGCGTGCCGTAGCAGTGGGTCAAACCGTCGGCCGCTAGGAAGATCACGCGCTCCATCGGTCGGAAGCCTAGCTCGACAGCGCCGCGGATGTCGCTCTTGGAAATCGTGTGGCCGTCTCCTCCGCTGACCATGCGTAGAGTCGTGGTAGGCGGCGTGCCAACCGTCTCCCACGTGTCTACGAACGAACTTCCGTTGGGCGAGAGGCTGACCGAGTGGTGGTAGTTCGGGTTTGTCAGCATTTCATCGAGCGAGCCGTCCAACTGTGCCCGGTGCAGCTGCATCTTGTAAGGGTTGAACGGCCCCGCGGCCATGTAGAACATCTCGCCCTTGACGAGGTCGACGCGCAGGATCGTCGTTGCGTCCAGCTCGTTGTTGGTGATCGCAGTCGTCTCGCCGCTGTCCATGTCCACCAGATAGAAGTTTCGGAAGCCCGTGCGCGAGCTGCGCCAGATCATCTTGCCCCGGTACTGCGTTGCCTTCTCGATGTCGGCGTGCTGGTCGAGGTACTGGCGCTGCGGTCGGTTGTCGGTCCAGCCGTTCGGCCACTCTTCGCGCACGATCACGCGCACTGCGCCGGTTTCGGGGTTTGCGGCGCAGAACTCCATGACGTTCTGCCAACGGTTTGTGCGATGGAACAGCAGCTCCGTCCTGTCTGGAGACCACGTGATAGCGTAGACGTAGTGTCCGACATCCTCGCTGAACTCGCCAGCTCGAACGTCGATCAGCTGACTCCCACCGCCATCGACGTGGTAGATGTAGAGCTCGCACTCCGGGTTGGCGGTGCCCGCCTTCGGGTACGCCTCGGTGTCGAGCGTGGTCTGGATCTTCGTTTGAGCCATGGCGATGTAGTAGTCCTGCACCATGCTGTCGTCGAACCTGTAGTACCACACCATCTTGCCGTCGGGCGACCAGCCCATCGCGTCGCGCTGGCCGAGTTCTTCGCCGTAGACCCAGCTCGCGCTGCCGAACTTGATCCTCTTGCTGAGGTCGCCCTCGGTCGTCACGGCTTTGCGGTTGGTCCCGTCGGCTTTCTCGACGTAGAGGTTGCCGCCCTCGTAGAACGCTCGCATCGAGCCGTCGGGGCTGAACTCTTCGGTGTACTGCCTGCCGCGCGCCGGGCGGCTGCGCTTGCTGTTCGGGTGGTCGCTGCGCTGCGGACGGGTGCGCTCAGGGGCCTCCTCCAGCTTGGTCTTCGCACCGGTTCGTGCATCGACCGAGTACCAATCGCCATCGAGCTGCACCGCCACGGTGGCGCCATCGATCCACCGCGCCTGTGGGCGGACGATCTTCATCGCCTTTTGGATCTCGGACTTCTTGGCCGTCCGGTCCGAGATGTCGATCATCCCGGCGAGCCGGTCTTGGGTCAGGGCGAACGATGCAAGGGCGATTGCGGCGACAGTGAACAGAGGGCGCGCGTGGATCATGCGCCTATTGTGGCGTGATTCCTTGGGGCGTCGCCCTCTTCGCTGTCGCCCGCTGCGCCGTCGCTCGCTGCGCTGTCGCCTAATGGTCGGAAAGTCGACCAGGCGAACGCGCCTAACGGCGGCTCGCGGTACCTCAAGAATCTTCGCGCCTTGTGCTCTCGGGCTTTCGCGCCGTTCGCCTCCTCCGGTGACGGGTGCCACGGTCTGGCCCGAAGGGCAGGCCGTGCGCCAGCGACTGGCGAGAGGCGACACGCGTCACTCGTCGCCCGTAACAGAGCAGCGCGTCTCAGCGCAGCTTGGACGCATCGTCGCTCCCGCTGGCGAAGACGATCCTGCGAGTCGGGAAGGCGAACTCGACGCCCGTCTCTTTCGCGATCACCAATACCTCGCGCAAGATTTCGTCGCGGTACTCGAGCTCCAGCTGCCACGTCTCGGCGATGATGAAGCAGTACAGCATGATGTTGATTGTGCTCTCTCCGAAGTCCTTGACATAGACGTACCGCTTGTCGTTCCAGATGCGATCGTCATCGAGCAGCATCTGTCGGACGCGCTCACAGAACTCGCCTAATTTCTCGGGCGTTGTACTGTACGAGAGCCCGAGCGTCGTCTTGATCCGGCGCCTGCGGCGCATCCCGAAGTTCTCGACGTGCGACGTGATCATGCGGCTGTTCGGGAGCGTGATGAGCGAGTCTTGGAACGTCCTGATCCGGGTGCTTCGCAGGTTGATCGACTCGACGTCGCCGTCGATGTCGCCGATCTTCACCCAGTCGCCCACCCCGAACGGCATCTCCATCAAGATTGTAATGGAGCCGAACAGGTTCTCGACGCTGTCCTTCGCCGCAAGAGCGAACACCAGGCCGCCGATGCCGAGCCCAGCCATCAGCGCGCCGACGTTGTAACCGAGCTGCGAGACGAAGAACACGACGACGCCGATGAAGATGAAGAACCGCCCGAACTTGCTGGCGATCGGAACGATGACTTTCTTAGCCGCCCTCGCCTTTTCGCCCGCACGGCTCGCGACGACTGCCACGAAGATGTCCCAGACGATGTAGAACACCCACAGCCATCCGATAGCGTTGGCGATCTTGAGGGCGAAGAGGATCGGGGTCAGCATGAACGGCGGAAGGTCGAGGAACGGCAGGCCGATCCCGATCAGCGCGACGTTGGCGACCAAGCTGATGCCGCGCCCTAGCGAGCCGATTTTCTTCTTGTCGGCAATGTCCTCTTTGACTTGGAGCGACGAGCGCACGAGCCACCGGGTGATCAACCTGATGATCGCGCCGGCGAGAAAGGCGACAGCGATGAGGATCAGGCCAGAGACGATCTGCCAGAGGCCTGCTCCCAGGATATGCCTCTCCGGCCAGCCAGCCGGGAACTTGTGTTTCAACCACGTCGGCTTGTCGGTCAGAAAGAGGTCGATCTCCGAGAGGCCGTCGATGACGTCCAGATCCTTGACCGATTGCCAGATGTCGTTGATGCTCGCGACCGACGCGGATGTGAACCGCCAGGCGCCGTCCGGCTGCTTCGCAATGACGATCGAGCCGTTTGCACCGAAATCGTGCCAAGTGTATGGGGCCCCGCCTGAGGCGTCGGGGATTGCATCGATGTCGATGAGTTCAGTCTTGTTCATCACCTCCAAGAGCCGGAAGGCGAGTTGCTCGCCCTCTTGGCCGCGTGTGACTCCGAGCCCGCTGAGGTCCATCGTCTCTAGCGCTCGGCTGATATTATCGTCACCCATGGCGACGAGGAACGTCGCCATCGTCGCTTGCGGGTTGGCGAGGTGGTCAGGGGCGCTCTGATCCCGCTCTTCGCCGCCGCCTACGCCGGGCAGTTGCCCGAAGGCCGCCGCCGGTACGATCAACAACACAGAAAGGACGCAAGCAAGACGGCGAAACGCCATGCCGCAGACGTTACCCGACCGTGCATTTCCAACCAGCAAGCCCACTGTAGAGCCGACGAGCGTAATGATCGTGTTTAGGATCGTTGCGCGAAAAAGGCAATCGCCGGGGCACTCAGCGAATGTACGTCAGGCGGAGCCACGATGTAAGCTGGTCGAAATGCATGTCCTTATTGTCTTCCCGGAAGTGCCGAGGGCTGTATTCAACACAGCCCTCGGCTGGTACGGGGCGTGCCGTGACGATCCTGACGTGAGCCGGGTTTTGGCCGCAAACTCTCGCGGCCTATATGGAGTCCTGCAGGACTGCCCGCTGGAGAACGTCGCGTCCATGACTCGGAATCCGGATATCACTTTGGTCATACGGGGCTATCAGATTCATGATCTGCGACTCGGCTCTCATCTGCCAGGCCAAAAGCGTGCGCTTATTTTGACCGATGAGCCATACGAGACCGATCGCACTATCGAGTTCAACACAGGTGCTTTCGAGGACACCTATGATGTGGTAGCCGTCAATGATTCCTCCGTCGTCGATCGCCACTCCCGTGGATTCTATTTGCCATGCGCTTCGGACGAGTTCGTCAAAGTGCCGAGCGTTGACGCCAAATGGGATATATGCTATGTTGGAACGGCGGACAAGCGGAGAGAGCAATGGCTTAGGGAAATTGACAGGGCAAATCGTGGTGCAAGCTGGTGCCTCGTCGGGCCGAAGTGGAAGCCGAAGCGCTGGAACAAGGCCGCGAGCCACTATCAGCGCGTAAAGATGTCGCACACACCTGGCAGCGGGTACCTGAGCCCCGAAGACGTTGCCTGCCTGTACGCATCAAGCAGGCTAGTCCTGAATATTCACAGGCGAGGAGACGCCAACTCGCCCAATCCTCGTACATACGACGGAATCGTCTACGGATTGCCGATCTTGCAAGACGCCAGGCGGGACACGCCGAAGTCGGTTTTGCAGTTCGCAGATCCTGGCAGCATGGCGTCGTTTTCGCGAGGGTATTTGCAGAACGAAGCGGGCTGTGTAGACAAAGTTAAGGCTTCGGTCACTGAGGGGCTGGAAATCCGGGGACAGCACACGTACTCCGCGCGCTGGCGGGAGATCGTGCGCATACTGGCGGACTGACTTGGGATTGGCCATCCCCGTCAAGGCATTCTCAAGAGGCCGATACCATATCCGCGCTGATTCGGATCGTCGATGAATTCGCTGTACTCGAACCGGTGCCTCAAGCTTTCCCAAACCGAAAATACCTGGTTCGTGGCAAGCGGCTGCGACTCGACGATATCGTGAAAAGCCACGAGTCCGCCAGGCCGAACCAAGGGCGAGTAGCTCTCGAAATCCGCCAATGCTCCCTCCCGCGTGTGGTCTCCGTCAATGAACAGGAAATCGACGTGCCGCCCTTCAAGAGTGCCGATGATCCGCTCTCGGAACCGGGCGCTATGCGAGTCGCCTTGCAACAGCGTCACCTTGCAAGCAGAACCGGGCGGGGGCAGTGACCGCAGAAACTCGGCCTGCACATCCTTGCTCTCAAGATCGCAAGATATGACCGTGTCGGAAGCTAGGGCTGCCCAGATCAGCAGTGTGCCGCCGTGGGCCGTACCTATTTCAACAATCGTCGCTGGGCTGATCTCGGCGACCGCTCTGGCCAGCGATGTGATCTCAGACTGCTTCTGCTGGGTCTGAAGTTTGAAGTAGCCGTGCCCTCCGAACTCGATCGCCCACCGGACGGTTTCCTCGGTTGAGCGACCACTTGAGTGGTAATCAGCTAGCCTCTTCATCGCTGCCCTCTTGTTGAGCGGAATTCTAAGCCGCCTGCTCAGTTTCTTAAGTGGGTGCACTGGCATGAGACAGCTGTGATTATACGTGCGAAATCTTTACCGCGAGGCAAGTTCGCCCATCGACTTCATGCTCGGGTTCCTTGCAGCGCGTCAATCGTTTAGCAACTGCCGAAGAACGTACTGCAGGATGCCGCCGTGCTTGAAGTACTCGATCTCCATCGGCGTATCGATACGTGCGGTAGCTTCGAACGTCTTCGTTTCCCCGCGGTCGCCCACCGCGCGAACGGTCAGCGTCTTGCCGTTGGCGAAGTTGTTCGCCAGTGCACGGCCCAGCCCGACGACTGCGAACTCCTCCTGGCCGGTCAACCCGAGCAAGTCTGCGCTCTCGCCGTCCTTGAACTGCAGTGGCAGCACGCCCATGCCGATCAAGTTTGAACGGTGGATGCGCTCGTAACCTTCTGCTATCACGGTCTTGATCCCTAGCAACAGCGTGCCTTTTGCGGCCCAGTCTCGGCTCGATCCCATGCCGTAATCTCCGCCGACCAGAATGCAGAGCGGCGTGCCTTCGGCGGCGTACCGCTGCGCGGCCTCGTACATCGTTGTGACTTCGCCGGTCGGCCAGTGCGTCGTGAATCCCCCCACCGTGCCGGGGGCAAGCTGGTTCCGCAAGCGTATGTTCGCAAACGTGCCCCGGATCATCACTTCGTGGTTGCCGCGCCGCGAGCCGTAGCTGTTGAACAGGTGCTGGCGGACTTCGTGCTCGACCAGGTAGTCGCCGGCTGGCGAGTCGTATTTGATCGCGCCGGCCGGTGAGATGTGGTCGGTTGTGATCGACTGGCCGAGCTTGGCGATGCACTTCATTCCGGTCAGGTCGCTGAACTCCGTTGGAGCCTCGGCGGTCATGCCTTCGAAGAACGGCGCCTCGCGGATGTACGTCGAGTCGTCTGCCCAGTCGTACAGCTTCGAAGTCGTGACCGAGATCGCGTTCCACTTCTCGTCGCCGTCGTAGACCTCTGCGTAGGACTTAGTGTACATCTCCCTCGTGATGTTCGCTTCGATCACTTCCGCGATCTGTTTCTGCGTCGGCCAGAGGTCTTTCAGGAACACGTCGTTTCCGTTCTTGTCCTTGGAGATCGCGTCCTTCGCAATGTCGATATCGAACGTGCCGGCGAGCGCGTACGCGACCACGAGCGGCGGCGACATCAGGTAGTTCGCCTGCACTTCCTGGCTGATGCGCCCTTCGAAGTTCCGGTTTCCGCTGAGCACGCTGACGACGGTGAGGTTCTTGTCCTTCACTACTTTGCCGACCTCTTCGGGCAGCGGACCCGAGTTGCCGATGCACGTCGTGCAGCCGAAGCCGACGACGTTGTAGCCGATCGCGTCGAGCTCGTCCTGCAGGCCGCTCTTTATCAGGTACTTCGCAACGACTTGCGAGCCTGGCGCGAGAGAAGTCTTGACCCACGGCTTTGGCTTGATGCCGAGTTGATTCGCTTTTCTTGCCACCAGCCCTGCGGCGACCATCACGCTCGGGTTGCTGGTGTTCGTGCAGCTAGTGATTGCGGCGATGACGACGCTGGCGTGGGTGAGTCTGTCTGTCGCAGTTCTCTCGGCGATTGCGACACCACCCTCTACGTCTGCCCCCGGCTTGGCGTCTGGGTACGCTTTGAAGAACGAGCCCTTGGCGTCGCTCAGCACGCTCCTGTCCTGAGGTCGTTTTGGTCCTGCGACGCTCGGCTCGACGTCGGCGAGGTCTAGTTCCAGCGTGCTGGAGTACTCGGCCTCGGGCGAATCCGGTGTGTAGAACATCCCTTGGAGCTTCATGTACTCCGCAACCCGCTGGACGTGGTCTTCGTCGCGGCCGGTCGTGCGCAGGTAGCGCAGAGTCTCGTCGTCCACCGGGAAGATGCCGCAGGTCGCGCCGTACTCGGGCGACATGTTGGCGATCGTCGCCCGGTCTGCGAGCGGCATGTTGCTGATCCCGGCGCCGAAGAACTCGACGAACTTGCTGACCACGCCGTGGTTCCGCAGCATTTCGGTCACGGTCAGGACTAAGTCCGTTGCCGTCGTGCCCTCTCTCAACCTCCCGGTTAGGCGAAACCCAACCACTTGGGGGATGAGCATGCTGACTGGTTGGCCGAGCATGGCGGCCTCGGCCTCGATCCCGCCGACGCCCCAGCCCAGGACGCCCAGACCGTTGATCATCGTGGTGTGGCTGTCGGTTCCGACCAGCGTGTCGGGGTACGCCTGATCTCCTTCATCGAAAACGACCCTGGCGAGGTATTCCAGGTTCACTTGGTGGCAGATTCCGGTGTTCGGCGGCACGACCTTGAAGTTCTCAAACGCGCTTTGCCCCCACTTCAGGAACTGGTACCGCTCGTTGTTGCGCTCGAACTCCAGGTCGAGGTTGATCTGCATCGCCGCGTCGCTGCCGTAAGCGTCCACCTGAACCGAATGGTCGATGACCAGCTCGACCGGCTGCAGCGGGTTGATCTTGTTCGGGTCTCCGCCCAGCCGCGCCATCGCGTCGCGCATGCTGGCGAGGTCGACGACGCACGGAACGCCCGTGAAGTCCTGCAGCAGAACTCGCGCAGGCGTGAAACTGATCTCCGTGCTCGGCTCAGCCAGCGGATCCCAGTTCAGCAGCGCCTCGATGTCCTCTTTGGTGACCCCCAGGCCGTCTTCATGCCGCAGCAGGTTTTCGAGCAGCAACTTGAGTACAAACGGCAGCCGGCCCAGCTTGTACCCCTGCACGACCAGTTGGCTGAGGGCGAAAACCTCTAGGTTTCTCCCGCCGAGAGTTGCTTGAGTTCGGGTTTTGAAGCTGTTCATGTTTCGGCACCGCCTATCCGCGAGAGGGCGCGAGTATGGGTGGATAATACCCTTTTTGAACCTAAAACGTCGGGATGGTTCGGCTCGCGTATGATGTACAATGAGCTGTTGAGGGCGTTCTGTGCGCCCCGAAGGATGGAGATGATGTTGGCTATCGCACTTTTGTCCTCAATCTGTCTTCAGGCGCATGCCGAGGTCGCCAAGAAGGTCGATGTGCGCCTCAGAGCAGCGATCGGAGAGGTCATGGTCGAACGTCTCGGGGAGCTGTTCGCAGTTGAAATAAGTGCGCACTCGTCCATCGCGGAAGAGCCGTTTATCTTCAACGTCCTCGGCGTGACGTTTGAGGAGTTCCGCGAACTGTCGGCTAGGGGACTGGATGCCTCTTGGAGAAAGAACAAAAGGGGTTGGGAGCTATTTCGAAGTAGAGAGCAGATTGACGAAGAGTTACAGCGGTTCTACGATTACCGAAAGTTGCTGCTGCGCAAAGAAATGACGAGAAACGTGCCGCCTGATCCTGTCAGCGACGAGCGAATCACTGAGTGGGCGAGGAGCATGTTGGTTGCTGCGTTCGAGGGCGGTGAAGATTCCCAGTTGTATCCTTGGAACAGTACGTTATTTCCTCGTCAGCAGGTTATGCCGCGCATTTGGCACGCCTTGGGGATAGAGCTTCTTTCAGCGATTCCATTAGACGAGCGTTGGGTATTTACAGCTGACGGTGTGCACGGCACGCACAGGCTGCCTGAGCTTGCCCGAGCAAAGCAGATGATTCTAGCGCTTCGGCCAAGGCTCTTGCATGCATTAAAGCGTAACGGTGCTTGGGACATGCGTTCTTCGTTGTCGTTCGGGGTCGGGATCAAGGACTTGCCTTCCACGCCGGTCGATAAGGTATTCCTGGAAGTGACATCCTATTGGGACTACATTACGATGTCGCTTGTCGGCTTTGACGAGTCAGGGAAAAGGGTCGTTAACTTCTATGACGCCAGCAAAGTCTGGCTGCCGACACCAGGTCAGGTACAGAGATCGATCAAGAACGTCACGATTCCTCAGTCAAAGGCTTCGAGAAAAATAGCCGGTGACTTTGCCAAGCTAGGCATTCGTGAGTCTGGGCCAAGCACATACCTTTGGGATTTGCTATCTTCGATGCCAAGAAGCGAGCCTCTTGCGCTTGATGTGAGCGATCTCTTGCTGGCCATGTCGGACGAGTTGAACCTGCCGCTGGTAGCACGTCTCTCGAACGACCTTCTCGATGCCCTAGGTCTCGCGCTTCTTGACAAACCTGACATTGTTACAGAGGGAGTCATCGACCTAAAAAGCGGGATTGACTGGATCGAGACGTTGCTCGACCTTGAAGAAACTGCTGAGGGTCTGATCAAAGGCAGCCCCGCCCGCCCGCCGCAATATCAGCTAGCGTTTCCGCGCAAGGCGATCGCAGATTACGTGCGGAACAATAGAGCGACAAAAGTGCTCGATCTGCAGCGCATCCCTCCGCTAGTCAGGCGGCCAGGATCGGCTTACGACCCATCCATCGTGGACCTTGTGTTCTTCGTCCACGGTCCAGAGCACGTCTCTAGTGCTTCGCTATCAGCATTGTTTGCATGGCAGAGCTTGTCATCCGAAGCCAAACAAATGTCGCTGACGCCTCAAGGAGTGACGGTTCCCTTCAAGAGTTTGGGTAACCCATTTCACGCCAGTGTACGAGGTGTAATACTTTGGAACGCTTGGTGGCACGGTATAGGAAGGTTCGATCCGTTACGTCGACAGGAGAGCTACACGTATCTGGATTTCTTGCCGTTCGATATTACGAAATCGACGCTACTCGACGTGCTAGTGCAAGTTCGAGCCAGCGCTGTCCCATCGGTCCATATGTTTTCTCCGCTAATTGGCGATCAAGAGCTGATTGATCCAGAAACTTGGGCGGAATACTTCTTGACGGCTGAGAAAAGCAATCGCGTGGACGAGGAAAATAAGATCGCTAGCGCGAAGTTTCGGGTTGAAAGAGCGCTTAGAGTAGAGGTGAGTTTCGAGACCCCAGTCGGTACACATACATGGATTTCGACCGTTGAACTCACAGCGGACAATCCTGAAAGACTCAGCCTGGATCAGCTACCAGTATCGTGGCTGGCGAAGTTTCGGCGCGCCCTACAGGCGTTGCGAGATAAAGGAAGACGATCTGACACTGCACGTGTAGAGTCATCGGAACTTCGGAACTGACCTGCAGTCGCCAGTGAGTAGAAACGGTTTAGGGCGAGCGAAGGCGTGGGATTCAATACCGTTTGACCTAAACCATTGGGACAACTAGGAACAAGATCACGCGGCAACCGGCTTCCAGTGCAAGGCGTATAATTGGGAACGGCGATGGACGAGGGCCTGCGAGAAGATCCTGGACAGAGGTTGACGGCCGATGAGGTCGATGAGGTCATCCTGCGATTCCGGGAAGACGAGGAGATGCGCCAGCAGGAGTTGGAGGGGCGCGCCACGTCGCCGACTGTCAAGGATTTGGCAGAGGGCTTGAACGTGCTGCCAGAGCGCATCGAGGGGATTCTCGCCCAGATTCGCAAGGAGCGAGCCCCCGCGCTGCGGCAGGACCAAGGCATGGAGCAGGTGCGGAGCAAGAACCGCAACGTCTACGCCATCGCAATAGCGGCGTTTGTGCTGCTGATGGTGCTCGGGGTTTTTGCAGCGCTCCTTTTTTCGAGCGCCGCGCCTCCGACTCAGGCTCCACAGCCGGTCGAAAGCACTGGCACGATCCCCGGCGAAATGGTCGATCCGGTCGGTGAGACTCTGGAACCGGCCATCGACTAGGGCGTACTTGAAAGTCGCCACCCTGTAGAGACTGGCACCGCTCGTCGGGCTCACCCAGTCGTTGATACTGGACAACTCTGTTAGAATGGTAGGTAGAGACCCGGGAGAACGATGCTTGCCGCGCTTGCCGCCTGCTATGTTATCGCCCAACAGAAGACGTTCGATTTCGACCACCGCGCAGCGCCTGCGCCGGTGATCGTTAAGGCGCTCGGCGAGGGTATCGGCGTCGAGATGCGCGCCGACGGAAACCTCAGGGACGACATCCTGGTCGTCCACCTCGCGGATGCGACGCAAGAGCAGGCGATGGAGTGGATCGCGCACGTCGTCGAGGGTGAGTGGCAGTTGGACAAGGGTGTGTTGCGGCTGACGAGGTCGAAGGCGACCGAGCTTCGCCAAGAGAAGGAGTCCAGCGACAGAAGGCTTGCTGAATGGGCGCAGAAGTACCGATCGACCGAAGTCCCGCCGCCGCTCAACGCTGACGGAGCCGACAGCCTCGCGTTCATGCTTCAGGACGCGTCAGCAGATCAGGCCCGGATTCGGAGATTTAATTACCCGCCGCACGAAATCGCAAAGCTCACGCCAGGGCACAGGATGGCGGTCAGGCTGTTGCGCGAGTTCGACCCGAGCCCGTTCTTCGACATGCCGCAGGGAGTGACCGTCTACTTGCCGTTCGACAACGCGTCGGCCGACCCGCGCTTGCCGCGCCAGACGTCGACTTTCGCCGGGGATTATGAAAGGGAAGACAGGCTGTACGCTGCGGCGATGCAAAGCCGCGGGGTCGATGTCAGCAGAGTCCAGTTGTGGAGGCAGATCGGGCCGGGCGACTGGGATTCAGGTGCCTTCACCGGTGTGCTCACGATACGGCGGCAACCGCAGGGCCTCGTGCCGACGATTCAGATGCGGTGGGGCGAACCGAGGATCGCTCGTACGGTGAGAATCAGCAGTCCGGAGACACCGCCGTATGCGTACAAGCCGAGCACGCACGAAGAGTGGTGGGCGCCTTGCGTTTTGCCTGAACTCACTCTAGGCTTTTTGCCTCTCCGCGCTCCAGGCCGATTGGGGCCGGGCAAGCTGACGCAGGACGTGCCAGAGGTCGTTGCGAAGTTCTTCACTTCCAAGGATTTCGAGCCCCTGCATCTCGGCTCGCACCCGATCACGGTGCAGGCGGGCGAATCGCTCGGCAAGAGCGTGGTCGCGCTGCTGCAGGATAAACACTGGACGAACTTCCGGGCGCTGATACGGAACATGGAGGGGCAGCTGGGCTGGGTGTTCGATCTCGTCATCGGACGGGGTGACAGCCTAATCGAGGAGCGGGACGAGGTGCTGCTGGTCAGACCCGCAGATCCGGCGAAGACGAGAAGGGCTCGCGTTCCGCGCGACCTGTACTCTGCGATGGTCAGGGACGGCCTGAAGCACGGAGACGACTTCGAGGCGTACGCTAGGCTGATCGCAGGGTCGAGCCGGGAGGCGGTTGCCTACGACCGGCGAGATGTATCGTCGCTCGTAACCAGGATCGAGTATTTGCGGCCGTATGCGTCGAACTACCAGGTTCCGGTTCGGCTGTACGGGTCGTTGAGCGATTCTCAGAAATCCAGGGCTCGCGACGGTGGCGTCTTCGTGGACTGGGCGTCGTTGTCTGCGGATTCGCAGCGGGACTGGTACTTCACGTTGATGGACGTTGGCAACGTCGGCCGCCCTGGCGAAATCAGTCTGGAAGTTGGGCCCGGAATGGGGGAGAGGCGCGATAAGATTGTTGCCGTGCGCCGGATGGTCGCGCAGAACAGGCTGCCAGACGGGCTGCTCGTCGAACTGCGCAGAGAGCCGGTGCTCGTCGGCCAATCTATGCAAGGCCAGCGGCAGTATCTGCAGGCAATCTTCAGCAATTCGCTGTTCGCTTTGGTCGCGTCGAAAGAGCTGGGCAACGGTGGTTGGGCTACGATGAATCAGTTCTTGGTCAAGGAGAGGATCGTTCTCGAAATCAAGATCAGAGCTGGCGGCCGCTGGCATCTGGTCTCGAGCTACTGGGAGGTTCCCGTCAAGGAAGGTTATGAGACTTTCGGGTTCGGGGAAGTCCCGCCTTCGATCTACGAGCCGTTCCGTGCTCAGATCGAAGAGATGAAGAAGATGATGCAGGATCCGCCGGGTTTGCCGAGCGATCCGCGCGCTCTTCTAGCTGACGCGGCTATGAAGAACGGCGATGCGTTACGTTCTTCGCTGGCAGATCGTCGTATAAGATCGGTGAGGCAGTAAATCACCATGCTGACTTGCATTCTTCTCTCGCTGGCGGTTCAACAGAAGACGTTTGACTTCGACCACAAGGGCGCGCCGGTTGCGCGGGTCGTTGCGGCGATGGCGGAGGCGTTTGGGGAAGAGCTGAAGGCCGACGGCACGATGTCGCGGGATTACGTCATCGTCGCCTTTCGCCACACGACAGCAGAGAGAGCGAAGGAGCTCCTCGCCGACGCGCTCAATGCCTCTTGGGTCGAGAAAGACGGCGAGCTGATCCTGCACCGCAGCCACGCGCAGGAGCTGGAGGACGGACGCACGGACCTCGAAGTGCTGGCGCGGTTCATCCGGGCCATACAGGAGGAGCTAGAAGTTCCGGACCGGCTGGTCGGAGAGAAGGCGATCCGTTTCTTCAAGACGCTGTACGACTCCACCGGAACCAGAATTTCTGTCAGCGTGCTCGAGACGATGACTGCGAAGCTGCCCGGCAGCCGCGCAGTTGCGCGGCTTGTCAGAGAGTTGGATGCAGAGTTCCTCGCGAAGCTGCCGCTCCGTGTGCCGATTGTGTTCTCTGTGGCAGGCGGTTTCGGCAAGCGCCAACTTCCCAGTTCGGCGCGAGCAGTCCTCGGTGAGTTCATCCAGGATCAAAACGGTTTGGTGGATTTGCTCGAACTGCGAGCCGCGACCGTCGACCCGCTGCTGGACATGGGGCGAGTTTCAACAAACGTGCAAGACGTTCGAGTCACCATCATGCTGACAAGAACTGGACTGAGGGTCAGGCTGACCTCGCCAAAAATCGACGAACGGAGACACGTCGATGTCAGCCTATCTTTCGAGGCCCCCTCAGACCTCTACTACGGTTCGAAGCAGTGGCCAGATGGCCTGGACGGGCTGCTCAATCTCAGCGCGATCGCGATGGAGCGAACTTGGCTTCGTCCTCCTACGACTCCGCTAACAAAGTCTCCCAATCAGCCGTCAAAGGAGTTGCTCGAAGTGTATCTGAACCCGAAGGAGCACGACTTCCTGGAGCTTGCGATTTCTGAAATCGTCAAGCAGGCTGCCGACCAGAGCGGTAAGAGCTTTGTAGCCGTACCGTACGACTGGACCCTTGACATTCGCCTGTCTCGCTATAAGGAAATCTCGCTTGAGGACGCCCTAGACTTGATGTTTCTGATGCTTTATCAGCAAGTCGAATTGGCCGATGCAGTGGTTGTCACGCCGATGACTCCTCTGCTGGCGAGGCAAGGGCACGTCGGTCGGCGGGAGTTTGCGAACTCGCTCAAGGCGTTCCGCAATCGAAGCAGGGACACTCTATCCCCGCTGGCCGACCTTTACGCCAGTTGCAGCAGCATACGGGCCACCAGTATTTTATCGTTCATGACAATGCTCAGCCGGACTATCAGCACGACGGACTACGGGTCGCTCGACCTGTTGGCGTTCTATGCGAAGATGAACGAAGGCGAACGAAGCAGGGCGAGAACTGGTGGCGCAGTTTTCAAACTGGTCGATTTAGACGAAGAGATGTTGGTGCTCGTCGCCTCCGCCTACGGCCACAGGCTCGGCGATGGCCCGGGCAGTGGAGCCGGGGCGTTCACGAGGCGCATTAGCGGCTGGAACGACGGTGCCTACGACCGATCCCGACAGGAGTCTAGGTGGCTGCGCGATCTCGCGTCGAGCGAGATTTCGATTCGAGTGGAGACCGTCCGGATGAGCACTCCGTTCTACGTTCGGCACGACACGAATTTTGGCTTTCTACAGGCCAGCGCGACGTCGATCGGTCGCCTCGCCGGTCGTGGCGCGGCCGCCCAGCGCGCGGGATTGTCGCTGTCAGATGAGCCGTATTTGTATCGGATCGTCGAGGAGCAGGGAATTCTGATGAGCGTGATCTCCGGCGGGAGCGAGGTTCACCTCACGTCGTACTTCGTCCCGGCGATCTACGAGGGTGACGAGATGGTTCCGCTCAATGACTTGCCGAAGTCTTTCCGCGATCAGTATCAGGCCGCGCTAGAAGTCGAACTGCGCAAGCTGCAAGACCCGCCGCCACTGTCTGCCGTGCAATGGGCTCTTCTGGCCGACACCCTTATGAAGAACGATGATGCGTTACGTTTTCCGTCGGCAGATCGTCGTATAAGATTGACTAGGCAGTAGGAAACCATGCTGACTTGCATTGCGTTAGCGCTGGCGGTTCAACAGAAGACGTTCGACTTCGACCACAAGGGCGCGCCGGTCGCTCGCGTCGTCGAGGCGATGGCGGAGGCGTTCGGGGAGGAGATGAAGGCCGACGGCACTATGTCGCGGGACTATGTGATCGTCGCCTTCCGCGACGCGACCGCGGAGAGAGCGAAGCAGCTCCTCGCCGACGCCATGAACGCCTCGTGGATCGAGGACGACGGCAAACTGATCCTGCACCGCAGCCACGCGCAGGAGCTAGAGGACGAGCGCACGGACTTAGCAGTTTACTCACGGTCCATCCGGGGAATCCAGGAGCAGATCGAGATTCCCGACAGACTGGTCGGAGAGCAGGTGGCGCAGTTCATCAAGGTGCTGTTTGAGACCGCAGCGGACGGAAGAACATATAGTGAGGGCGAAGCGATGCGGGCGATGCTGCCGGGCGGACGAGCGCTTGCTCGCCTTGCCAAGGAATCGGACGCGGAATTTCTTGCCAGCCTGCCGCTCGGCGTGCCGGTGACGTTTTCTGTGACCGGCGGCTTTGGAACGCGGCAGCTTCCCAACTCCGCCCGACCTATCCTCGCTGAGTTTATCCAGGATCAGAACGCTCTGATGGAACTGCTCGAACTACGGGCGGCAACCGCCGCCCCGGTCGCGGGCATGGGGCGAGTTTCTCCGAGCTTGCAAGACGTTCGCGTAACGATCATGACGCACGGATTTGATCTGATGGCCACGATCAGGGCTCCAAGGACCGACATACCGGTTGACGTCGAAATCGTTCGGTTCTTCGATGGACCGCTGGAACTCTACGTAACTGACATGCAGTGGCCAGACGGGCTGAACGCGTCGATCGAAGTCAGCGAACTCGCCAAGCAGTCCTGGCGGGTGCGCCCACCTCCAACGAACGGCGCGCTGTCGCCCGATCAACCGTCGGAAGAGCTGCTCGAGATCTACTTGAACCCCAAGGAGCACGACTTTCTGGAGTTGGCGGTCTCTGAGATCGTCATACAGGCCGCAGAGCAGAGCGGCGAGAGCTTTGTGGTCGTGCCGCTGGACTGGATCGGCACCGGGCGCCTGGCGCGATACAACGAGATTTCGATCGACGACGCGCTGGACATCATTTTTCGAGTGTTCTACGAGCAGCGGCGACTGCCCGACGCGACGATCGTCACTGCGATAACCCCCGCGCAGGCTAGGCGAGACCGCGTTGGCCGACAGGAGTTTGCGAACTCGTTCAAGGCGTTCCGCGAGCGCAAGAGGGACACGCTCACTCCGCTTGCTCACGTCGTTAGCAGCAGCAGTACTTTGTTCGTATCTTCCCTCTTGAATCGACTGTCTGCCCTCAGTCGAACCGTGCGGAGTTCGAGGTCGGACTCGACGGATCTGCTGTCGTTCTATTCAAAGATGACCGACGGCGACCGCGGCAGGGCGAGGACTGGCGGCGCAATCTTCAGCCTAGCCGAATTGGACGAGGAGCAGTTGGCGCTTCTCGAATCGATCTTCGGAACTAGAGTGAACATAGACGTTTGGGGCCTGCTGCTGCGCACAGCCGAAGGGCCGATCACCAGTCAGCATATGGCCGAGGAGAAGAGTCGGCTCCGCAATATACGAACAAGCGGCCTAGCCATTCGAGTGCAAACCGTACGGCTGACCACCACGTTTTTCCGTGGGCGCAACCGGGGTCGCGCCACAGTCCCGCTACAGCCGAGGTCGATGGGGGGCCTCGCGTATCTGGGCGCTATGGCAGAACGGGCAGGATTGCCAGTTCCCAATAACGATCGTGTTTTCCGGGTCGTCGAGGAGCAGGGAATTCTCATGAGCGTGATCTCGGGCGGGAGCGAGGTTCACCTCGCGTCGTACTTCGTCCCGGCGATCTACGAGGGCGACGAGATGGTCGAGTTCGACGACTTGTCGCAGTCTTTCCGCGACCAGTACCAGGCCGCGCTCGAAGCCGAGCTGCGCAAGCTGCAAGACCCGCCCCGCTAGTCAACCCAGTCGGCGACGAAGATGTTCGTCTCGCCCTGGACTTTGTTGTACCGGTTGCTGGCCCAGATGAGCTTCTTGCCGTCGCGGCTGAACATCGGGAACCCGTCGAACTCGTCGATAAACGTGATCCGCTCCAGTCCTGTGCCGTCGACGTTGATCGTGTACAGCTCGAACTCGCGCCCGCGCGGGTCGGTGTGGTTCGAGCCGAAGATGATCGTCTCGCCGTCGGGGTGTAGGAACGGCGCGAAGTTAGCTCCGCCGAGGTGGGTGATCTGGCGCTTGTTCGAGCCGTCCGCGTTCATGATCCAGACCTCCATTTCGCCTGGGCGAACCATGTGGTCGGCGAGCAGCCGGGAGTAGTCGCCGCGCTCCTCCGCGGTCATGTCCAGCGGGCTGCGGCGGAAGACGATCGTCTTTCCGTCCCAACTGACGAACGGGCCGCCGTCGTAGCCGAACTCGTCGGTCAGCTTCTTGACTCCAAACCCGTTCAAGTCGGCGCGGTAGATGTCTAGATCGCCTTCGAAATCGCTGGTGAACGTCATGTACTGGCCGCCAGGCGCCAGCGTCGTCTCGGCCAGGTATCCGGGGAGGCTCAAAACCGATTCGAGTTTCCACGTACCGACGTCGCGGCGGTACAGGTCGAACGCCGGGTTGACCATCCAAACGTAGCCGAGGCTGTGGTCGACAGGCGGCTGCTTGCCCTTCATCGTTCGGTGGCTCGAGCTGAAGTACACGTACTGGCCATCCGGCGAAAAGTAGCCGCACGTGCAGCGCCCGAGGCCGGTGCTGACCAGGGTCTTGTTGCTGCCGTCCGCGTCCATGACGAAAATCTGCTCGTCTGGGAATCCCGGCTGGGTGGACTGCCACACGATCTTGGTGCCGTCCAGGTTCCAGTACGCCTCGGCGTTCTGCCCGCCGAACGTCACCTGGCGCACGTTGCGCAGGTGGCTCTCCCTGCTGACTAAAGGAACGGACAGCGAGTCCGGCCACCCGTCAAATACGTCGTCCTGCGCCAAGGCAATGGCGGCGAGAGCTATCAGCATCTCTGGAGATTGTGTCTTCGTCAGCCGTCGGTCCTAAGGCTCGTGCTGACGGACGCTTGACCACGATGACGCCGTGATAACGGCCCGATGCCTCGCGGGAGTTGTTATACTGTCGGGTAGAGGGACGTGAGATGTTATTGATCGCAGCGGTAGCGGTGACGATGGCGGCGCCAGCTAGGCTTGACTTCGTCCATCCGATCGACCGTGCCGAAGTGGTGTTTGCGGAGCTGAGCAAGAGTGTCGGAGTGACCATCCGCCCGAGCGGTGCGCTGCGGGACGACCGAATATTCGTGCGCCTGCGCGATACGGACTGGGAGTCGGCCATGCCGATGCTTGCCGAAGGGCTGCGGTCGGAGTGGCGGCAGAGAGGCGATATTCTGTACCTGCACCGCCCTCCGTTTGAACCAGAAACGAGCGCCAAGGAGCGAATCGCAGGCGAGTTCCGCAAGTGGCAGAGGGCGATCAAGGTCGAGGACGACTACAGCTACGGCACGCTAGTCGAGAGGATGCTCAGGATGCGAGAGGACCGAAGGCAGCCGGGGGGTGAGTACGGATACGGCTCTGACGTTGAAGAATACGTTTTCTTGAGCGATCTGGATGACCCGCTGGGCGAAGTCGATGGAGTGCTCGCCCCCGGCGTTCGTGCCTTGATCCGATTGATGCCGCTGATCGACCCGAACGCGATCGGAGACCTGCTCGATGAGCCTGCTACTTTCGCAAGCGTAGACGCCAAGGCTAGGGACTTGCCTCTGCCCAGATCGGCCGTGCCCGTGTTCAAGCAGTTTTGGAACGAGCGCGAAACGATGCGCAGGGTGAACGAGGTTATCGATCCGGACGGCAATGTATTTCGCGGTTTTGAATCGAGCCGCTTTGATCAGCATTTTTCCGACGACAACCCGATGCTCGTGGTGGTCAAAGTCGATGAGTCGTGGATCGGTCTCAGACTCGTCGTTCAGTTTGAAGGGCAGTTGATCCAAGTCGGCTACGTCCGGATCTGGTTGAATCGCTTTTTCGGCTGGGGAGCCCAGCGTGAGCGCAAGAAATTTCCTCAGCTGAGCGATCCGCTCGAGCTCACAAAGGAGGAGGACGCAGTTGCAAAGCTCATCCAGCAGCATTATTCTCGGAGCGTAGGGAGGGAGCCGTTGCTCGACGAAGAGACGAGCGCTTACGCGCGCAGCCTCTTGGCGGACCCCGTAGCGAACGACCCCCTGCGACTAGTGTGCCAGCCGGTTCTAGAGCAGGCCGCAGACGCCCGCGAGTCGAGCATGGTCGCGCTGTTGACCGACGCCTCAATACTGCACGCTTATTGGGCTGGCGTCGAGAGCGCTACCGTCGGTCAGGCGCTCGCAACGCTTGTCGGCGGCGTCTGGTCAGCGGAGAGCGTCGAAAAGGACGGCTACTGGCTCCTCTATCCCCGCGATCTATCGGTATTGGAGGGCAATCGGCTCAATCGCGAGAGGCTCAAGGCGTTCATCGAAACCTCGATCAGGATCAACGCCTTTACCTTAGAGAGCTTGATCGGCCTATTCAGGGCCGCTGGCTCGAAGTCGGCGCACACCCTTTCGATGAAGTACGCCAACACGGTTTTCGGTGAGGAAGGGTGGAGCTCGAGCGCCAATGCGATCTCGCTTCTTTCCGGGTTTAGCCAAGGCGCGATTCGCGCTATGCGAGGGGATGGGTACGCGGTCTTCGGAACAGAACTGCCGCTGGATTTTCAACGTTGGATACTGACATCCGTGTGCACGACCTACGATACGTTGACCGATCAGCCGTTCGACCCGACGAAGGGCGACTCCTACGGCTCCTCATCCGCTGAATTGATGGAGGCGGGGGATGAACCTGAAGCCAGGAGCACGTTGCTTGCGCTGCGGGATGGAATCCAGAGGGGCGTCAAAGTTCAGCTGAAGCTCAAATATGAAACAACGTTGGCTCCAAAATTTCCCGAGGGGAGCGGGTTTGGTCTTTCACGATTGTTCGAGATGGAAGTCGAACAGTACGCCCGTGTGTTGACTTTCTTCAGGCAGTTCCGCGAACAGGGGCTCTCGGGTTGGATGGAAGGCGCGGACTTCACGAAGGTGAGCATCGGTTTTCAAGAGACCCTGTACGTGATCATCGAGTTTCCTGGCATTGGGTATACGTATGAGGTCATGAAGCTGCCGACGGGGAGGATCAAGAAAGAGTACGTCGACTACGACGACCTCCCGGCGAATATCAAGTCGCAGATTGGGGATTTCACCGGAGGAACCGACGGCGGCGGTCAGCGGCCATGATTGCGGCCATTGCTTTGTTCGCGCTGGCCCAGTTGCAAACCGTCACGTTTACGCACCCGGCTGCTCACTCGTCCGTGGTGCTCGCTGCGCTCGGCGAAGAGCTGGGGATGACGATAAAGCCCAGCGGTTCCGTCAACAAGGACTACTTCCTCGTGCGCTTCGACGACGTGCCGGTGAATGACGCGCTCGACAAGATCGCGGAGACGCTCAACGCGACGTGGAGCGAAAAGAGCGGCGTGCGCTATCTTGGGCGCACCCACGCACAGGAGCTAGAGGACGAAAGGCGAGATGCGGAGCCGTTTCTGAGAGAGCACGGGAAGTACTTCAAGAGCGCGATCGTCCCGCCAGATTTCACGATCGATCTCGCAAGGGCGATGCTGCCAGCCCCGGGCCGCCAAACAGTTGAGCGAGGCGTCACTGTCATCGAGCAGCCGAAGAACGTCCCTCTGCTGCCAGGCAAGCGGGCGCTGGACAAGCTTGTCAGGTCGCTGCAGAAGGGCACTTTGCTCAGCATCAAAGATCAAAGGAGGCACGTCCTGCGGAGCAGGGAGGTGCCCGCTTGGAGGGACGCGTTCAGAGGCTTGACTTTGGAGTGCAACACGCTAGCTTCCCTCGCAAAGGCGACGTACGACCAGGCGGGGCAGACCACTGGGGCGGTCAACGCCTGGTCGAAAAGGACTTCTCCGGTAACGGCGATGGAGCTGCAAGTCTCCCGACAGGGGCCTGGCGCCAGCTACAGCCTTATCTATGGGGGCGAAGGCTGGTCCACGACAGACACCCTGAGAATCCCCAACAACCGGTACTCACGCATGCACGAAGAGCCGGTCTGGGGCGACATGGCCGATCCTTTCGAGTTCGGCGAAGACGGCAAGATGATCCTCGACTATCTGATCGCGAAGAGAGAGTCGGAGGGCAAAGAACCGCTCCATCCTCCCGCACCGCTCGTCGAATACATGCTCGATTTAGAGAGCAACGGGTTGCTAGGCCCGCTGATCGGCGACGCGTGGCTGGAGCTTTTGAGAACAAAGGGCATGAACGGCGTCGTCGTCCTGCCGGACTCTGCGTTAGGCGTCGCGCTGAGGAGGCCAGACCTGCAGACTTCAGTGTCGGTGATACTGGGCTACGGCGCACAAGGCATGGATGTTGTCATTACAGGAAGGACGCTGACCGCCGTACCCTCCGCCCCGAGCGCAGCCCGCGCGAACCGTTTCGACCGCAAAGCGACGCAGCGGTATATCCGCGCTGTACTGCGCAAGAAGAGAGTTCTCGTAGACGATGCTGCGGCGTTCGCTGCCGGACAGGAGAACAGGAGGGCGCTCGTGTCCGCTGACCGCGTCGCGAAGGTCGTCATGCCGATGGACGCCGACCGCTGGTTCAACGCATTCGGCGCGTCGTCCCGAGCGCTGGCCGTTTATGGGCTCCTCGACGCGGCACAGAAAAAGGCCGCGTGGGACGGAGGAGCGACCGTTGAAATCAGGAGCGCTCGGAAAAAGCTGGCTGATCTATTGGGCGAGATATTCCTCAGCGGAGACATGCGGCTCGCGAAGGAGTACAAGCCGGTGGACGACTGGGGTTATCGTGCTCAGACTCCCGGCGGCGCCTACGTCGGGCTGGCCGTGGGCGGTTTGATCCCCAGGGACGCGAGAGTGCGCGTAACCGTCGTGCGCGAGATGAAGCTCAGCCCCATGCAGCCGATTGAGACGCGGACGTTGATCGCGGCGCGGCCGGCCTCGATAGAGGAGTTCGTGATGTGGGCAAAGCGGGGCAAACTACCGGGCTTTCCTAACCTCGACTACACGAAGGCGCTCTGGCACCAGATGGCGAGGGTGGAGGTCAGCCTGCATATGCCAGGGCAAGGGTACGCGACCGTCTCGACGATCGTCGACGAGCGGCTTTTCGACGACAAGCACGTAGAATTGAACAAGCTGCCTGCGGCTGTGCAGCGCGAGCTGGCCGCCGCCGGCATGAAGGTAGGTAAAGAACAACGATGATGACCACGACTATAGCCGCTCTGCTAATCGGAGGACTCAGCTATGCCGAAGTCCCCGAGTCAGTTACTTTCACACACTCGTGCGCGCATTCCAGCGTCGTCCTCGCCGCGCTCGGCGAAGAGCTGGGGATGCAGATCAAGCCCAGCGGCTCGGTGAAGCAAGATTACTTCCTCGTCCGCTTCGACGACGTGCCGGTGAAAGACGCGCTCGACAAGATCGCCGAGACTCTCAACGCGACGTGGACGGTGAAGAGCGGCGTTCGCTACCTCGGCCGGACGCGCGCGCAGGAGATCGCCGACTTCGAGATTGAGATCGACGCGAGAAAGGCCGCGATCGAGAAGGCCGTTGCAAGAATGGAGTTCCCGGATCTCACAAGCGCCCTCGCTAGATCGCTGGCGATCCAGTCGAGGGACTTCGGCCCACTGGCCACCGCCGCAGACAGGGAGAGACACAGGTCCATCTCCCGACAGTTGCCAGGGTATCGCGCGATGGTACGGCTGATCAAGCTCCTCGACCTCGATAAAGTCGTGAAGGCGCTCGGCTATCCGCTCATCTTCTCCGTGATGGGAGACGGCGAGCCCATGCCCCCCGGCGCCGACGCGGTCTTTCGACAGATGAGACAGGAGTGGGAAGTCACGGCCCGCGAGGCCGGCGAAGTCGGGATCGCGTCGGGAGATCGCACGATCGGAGTCTATCTGAAGTTCGCCTCCGACTCTCCGATCTTGACGGAGCGGCTCCAACTCAGCGTGCACGCTTCCGATACGAAGGCGTCCTTCTACCTATCGTTCATCGCGGACAACAAGTGGGAGACAATAGGCTACTACTCGCTTTCGTACTCCGACGAGACCACGATCCCTAGGTGGGTGCTCCAGCTCGATGCGCCTGCAAAAATGGAGGACGTCGTTTTTGCGTCGGTGGCCCCTTCGACCCTCGGTCAAGAGAGCCGCGTCCTGAAAGAAGCGCTCTTGTCTTCCGAAGGCGCCGACGTCGTGCTCTCCGCGCCTGGGGCCGTGCTGCTCCAGGCTGCCGAGGAGATGCACGTGTCCCTCGTGGCCCACCTGCCCGACTCCGCATTTCTTGCTTTGGCGAAAGGGAAGATCGCCCAGGGCTCGTCGCTCGCCCAGCTGCTTTCGGTGATGATCGCCGACCAAGCCGTAACAGTCGAATTGGGCGACGGGTGGCTGATGGCGAGGCCGAAAGCGCCCTACACCGCCAGACGTAAGCGGATGGACCGGCGGGCGTTCAGAGCCATGTTCGGCCACGCCGTTGATAGGGGATCCATACCGATCGAGGTCTTCTCCGACTTCGCCGCGACGACGCTCGAAGACGATCCCGCGTTCGTTGCGAACCACCTTCTGGGCCGGGCGCTCAAGCTCAGGCTAGGACTTCCCACCTACGGCATAGAGAACTTCCGCATCTACGGCCTGCTGACGCCAGAGGAGCGTCGGCTCGCCAAAACGGAGGGCGTGACTCTCACGGGCAGGCCCGACGCCAGCCGGTTCGTCCTGGCTCTGGGGAAGAAAACGTCCCGCTACATGGAGGAGCATGAGTGGGGCGCGATGGCGATGAGGCAGCCGTTCCGTGAATACGAAGAGGCGCTGGCGCTCATCGCAGTCGACGACAAGTGGACGATCAGCGTTAGGGACGAAGGGTTCCTGCAACTGAATCTGTTCGATCGCGACGTATCCTCCTGGCTGACGTTCATGGACGTCCGCAGCTACGCCATGAATATGGTGAGCGCAGAGCGGCGGGGCGGATCGTCGGCAATGGCCGATTACTCGATGATGGCGCCAGTCTACGGTGCGACGGTCTACTTGGGGTATGAAAGGCCGGGGGGAGGCGGTACGAGTTTCGGGCGGTATGCAGACCCCATAGGCGATTCGGTCTTCGGCTCTATCAACGACCTCCCGGACGAGGTGAGGTCGAGGCTGCTCGAAGAGATCGACAAGGCTCGCGGCGGAGGGCGATCATGATTACTTCAATTCTCCTGTGTGCAACGGTTGCGGTTCAGCCGCGGACTGTGACGTTCGTCCATCCATGCGCGCATTCTAGCGTCGTGCTCGCCGCGCTCGGTGAAGAGCTGGGGATGAAGATCGAGCCGAGCGGCAGCGTCAACGACGACTACTTCCTTTTACGTTTTGACGCCGTGCCGGTGAAAGACGCGCTTGACAAGATCGCCGAGACGCTGAACGCGACGTGGACTGAGAAGAGCGGCGTGCGCTATCTTGGGCGCACCCACGCGCAGGAGCTGGCTGAGGAGAAGGAAGCTCTGATGGGCATGGTGCGGGGTGTCGAGAAGTTCCTCGCAGACAACCCGGTAGAGGGCGATTACACGCCCGAGGTTGCTCGAGATCTCATATTGAGATCGATCGAACTACAGTCGGATCGCGGCAACGCTCAGTTCAACGTGCAGCTACGGAGCCTCTCGACGAAGAGCCCCGGTACCAGGTTCTTGATGCGCGTTCTCGCGTCGTTCGATCCAGAAGTGCTCGCCAGCATCGAGGAGGGTTGGGCTGTGCGGTACGCGCCGAATCCGACGGGCGGGCAGCGGCCATTGCCTGCGGGCGGAGTTCGTGCGTATAACCAGTTCCTGCAAGAGACCGCGATCCACCGAGAGGCGATCGAAGCGACCGGCGCGCTTATGCAGCTGCCTACGATTCGTGACTTCTCCTCGCTGACCAGCCCGTATAAGGCGATGCTCGGGTCGCACGATGCGGCATTCGTCGAGTTCCAGCGTGGACGAGAACGCCTGATGGTTCAGCTGCGATTGCCTGGAGGGCTCTACTATTCCGTAATCGCGACCGTTTCGATTTTGGCGAATGAGGTCGCAATCCCGCCCGACCCTGCATTGGCTGCCCTCGAATCGAAGCAGGAGATTTCGCCGCTGTTGCAGAAGGCTTCCGAGCTGATGTTCTCGTGGTTCAGCGGCTCGCCCGACGGACTGCTGGTCAAGGTGCCATCAGAGGTGCAGGAAGTTTTCTCAAAGCCGACGGAGAACGACCCGCTGACCGTTCTCGGATCGGACTGGATTTTGCAGTCGGCCAAGGAGCTGAACCTGAACGTGGTCGCGCTGCTCCCCGATCTCGCCGCGTTCGTGCCGCTGATGGTCATGCAGCAGGGCGCGGAGACCTTGGGGCAGTACTGGTCGCTGACGGCTGTTCCCGATTTCGCGATGAGGTCGTCGGTCTCCGACGGCTGGCTGACGGTCGAGCCGATCTACAGGTCTTTGACGCGAAAGGACAGGCTGAGCCGGGTCGCGATCGAACGGTTCATCGAGTCGTATGAGAAGATCGGCAGCAAGTCGCTCGATCCGGTCGCCGATCTTGTCGGCCAAGCGAACTCGCAGTTGAGCCTGATGTTCTCGCTGGCGCTGGCGGCGATCGGCCTTGGTGAATCGTCCGTCTTGTCCGGCTTGAACGACTACGGTGATCTGGACGCCTTGCGCCTGTACTCGCTGCTCCCTCCGAGCGCGCGCAAAGAGGCCAGGGAGAGTGGGCATAGAATCGCGGTCGATTCCCTGAAGGGCGACGCATCGAAGTTTGCGACGCGCTTGCTGTTCGGCAGGCAGAGCATTGTCGAAGAACTCCGAGCGAATCCATCCGCTACAGATGATATCTTCGGGCGCCCCATGACGGGTGAAGGGATCAATGCTCAAGACGCGCTCGCCGCTGGCGTGCCGCGTGGCAGCGCGATCATCGTTCATGTGTTCACGCACCAGGCGGTGTTTCCGAAGCGGATGCAAGATGGTTCGCAATACCGCGGAAGCGGGCTTACGGCGGGCCAGTTAGCAGGTCAAATCGCGGATGCCGAGTACAACAGCTACGCTGGCCCAGACGCATCGCTCCTTGCCGTCGTTGAAGTAGAGCAGTTGGTGATCGAGTTCATATTCCCGGACATCGGCTATGTGTACGCCGATGCCAAGGTAGACCACGTCGGTCGGGACACGAAGTACGCCTCGCTCCAAGATATGGACCCTGATTGGAAGAAGGAGTATGACGAGAAGTTGAAGCAGAGCCGCAAGATGTACGGCGAAATGGCGAAGGCGCGGGCCGAGCGGAAGAACCCGCCGCCCTCGCGGTGAACTGGGGTACCTTTGAGCCCGCCGAAATCAGAGCCCGGCTCGAAGCATAGATCGAGACGGTTAGCAAGAGGTACGATTAAAGGTTAGGTGAAAGGCAAAAATGTTGACGTCGATTCTCCTGTGTGCAACGGTCGCGGTTCAGCCGCGGACTGTGACGTTCGTCCATCCATGCGCGCATTCTAGCGTCGTGCTCGCTGCGCTCGGCGAAGAGCTGGGGATGAGGATGGAGCCGAGCGGAAGCGTCAACAAGGACTACTTCCTCTTGCGCTTCGACGACGTGCCGGTGCAGGATGCGCTCGAAAAGATCGCCGAGACGCTGAACGCGACATGGAGCGTGAAGAGCGGCGTGCGCTACCTCGGCCGGACGCGCGCACAAGAGCTTGCTGAGGAGCAGGAAGGCTTGGCTGCAATGGTGCGGGGCATCAAGAAGTTCCTCGCAGAAAACACGGTAGAGGGCGAATACACGCCAGAGATCGCACGGCAGCTCATTACAAGATCGGTCGAGATGCAGATGGCTGGCAGCAGCCCCGATAACGTCAGGCAGCTTTGGAGTTTCATGGAGAGCACTAGCCCTGGCGCCAGGTACTTGATGCGGGTGCTGGCCTCGCTCGATCCGGAAACGCTCGCCAGGCTCGATGAGGAGAGGGTTGTGCGGTATTCGCCGAATCCAGAAGGCGGCCAGCGATCGCTGCCAAGCGGTGGGGTACGCGCTTACGAGCAGTTCCTGCAAGAGACCGCGATCCATCGCGAGGCGATAGAGTCCACAGGTGCGTTCGAGCAACTGCCGAAAGCGCACATGTACTCCTCGTTGGTCGATCCGTTTCGCCCGGACGGCGCATCGCACGACGCTGTTTTGGTCGAGTTCCAACGGTACCGAGAACGCCTGGGTGTTCGGATTCGTTTGCCAGGAGACTTCTTTTTGACCCGGATTGCGTTCGTTGTGATTCAGGCTGACGATATCACAACTCCTCCCGATCCTGCCCTGACCGCTCTCGAAGCACAGCATGAAGTTTCACCGCTGGTGCAGAAGGCTTCAGATATCATGCTCTCATGGTTCAGCGGGTCCCCCGACGGTCTGCTGGCCGAGGTGCCGCCAGAGGTGCGGGAGGTCTTCTCAACTCCGACTAAGAACGATCCGCTCGCCGTTCTCGCGTCGGACTGGATACTGCAATCGGCCTTGGAGTTGGACGTCGACGTCGTCGCGCTGCTCCCCGACTCCGCTGCGTTAGTTGAAGTGCGTGCCCTGCAAGAGGGTGCGGTAACCTTGGGCCAGGTCTGGTCGTCGAAAGCGGTTCTCGACTTGGAATTGAGGTCGTCGGTGTCAGACGATTGGTTGACCGTTGCGCCCACATACCGGTTTTTGACGAGAAAGGAAAGGGTGAGCCGGGCCGCGATCGAACGGTTCATCGAATCGTATGAGAAGATCGGCAGAAAGTCGCTCGATGCGGTAGCCGATCTTGTTGGATCGACGGAGTCAGAACCGCCCCTGCAGCTCTCACTGACCCTCTCGGCCATCGGCCTCGGCGAGCCATCGATCTTGGCCGGCTTCCTTGGTTTTCTGGACGCCTTGCGCCTGTACTCTCGACTTTCCCCGAGCGAGCGTAAAGCGGCCAGAGAAGGAGGGCATCGCATTCCGATAGATTCGCTGAAGGGCGACTCAGCCAAGTATGCGACGCGCATGATGTTCGGCAGGATGGGGTTCATCGAGGAAAGCAGGGCTGAAATCTCCCCAACGACAGAGTTCGCCTGGCGGCGCGCGCCTGTCGGAGCGACCTATGCCCAAGATGTTCTTGCTGGCGGCGTGCCTCCTGGCAGCTTGATCAACGTGTACGTCGTCTCGCACCAGGCGGTGTTCCCGAAGCAGATGGCTGCCGGTTCGGCGTACCAGCAGCAGGGACTCACAACGGCCATGCTGGCCAACCAAATTGCGGGCTCCGAGTACATCGGATGGCCCGCTCCCGACCCATCGCTGCTAGCGCAGGTCGAAGTAGAGCAGGTGGTGATGGAGTTCGTGTTTCCCGGCCACGGCTACTCGTACACCTGGGCATCGGTAGATCATCTCGGTCGGGACACCAAGTACGTCCCGCTGTCCGAGATGGATCCTGCATGGAGCCAGGATTTTGAGGAAAAGCTGTTGCAGTACCGGAAGATGTACAGCGAAAGAGCTGCGGTTCCCGGCCAGCGGAAGAACCCGCCGCCCTCGCGGTGAACTGGGGTACCGTTGAGCCCGCAGCGCCTCCGTAGCTCAGTGGATAGAGCGCCTCCGTCCTAAGGAGGGCGTCGTGGGTTCGATTCCTACCGGGGGCGCCAATGCCTCTACTAGAAGCCTTGGGACATTCCAACGACGAAGGAGACGACAACGAACAGCACTACTGCGAGATTGAGGCCTAGCAGAATCCAAGCGATAATGAGTGGGGCCTGCGCGTTCGGGTTGTTCATCCTCTTCGCCCGATTCGCTTGGTAGATCGCGAACGGATACAGGATAAGTGGGGCGCAGAGGAACCCCACTATGATCAGAATCCATGCGTTCTTGATCATGGCTGGCGTACCGTCGTCTAGGTGCGACACGCCCTGTCTCGGATAGGAGCTTCCCGGTGCCGGCGGGTTTTGGTACGGGTTCTGTGGCTGGCCCTGATAGGGGTTCTGAGGCGAAGCGCCGGGAGAGTCCATCAACGTCGGACGAGACGCAGGCACTGGGTCTTTGATAATCGACGCGCCCGGCCCGGTCGCGGTCGGTCCGAACACCAGTCCGGCAACCGTGCCAGCCTTGACGATCTGCTTGGTGTCAGCGTTCTCCAAGTCCGTTTCGGGCGTGATGCGCTTCTCGGTGATCCACTTGTTCAGAGTAGGGATGTCAGCTGGACCGAACTTCTGTCCACCCGTTGACAAGACGAAAAACTTCATTGCTTGATTCCGCTCAGATCGCGTTGCGGCCCAAGCCAGTCCAATGTACCGCGTGCGCGGGGGGCGAGGCAATAGCAGAGCGTCTCACAACACGAAAGACGTCAGCACGGAGAATACGACGATGACGGCGAGAATCCCCCCGAGACCCCAGTAAGCCCACCTTTGCTGCATCCGCAGACACTCTTCGACGGTCGCATACTTGCCGCTCTCCCAAGCCATCGCGTTGCCGTTTACGGCCAAGTACAGCGAAATCCCGACCAAGCCGACCATGCCGATGATGCCGATTCTTGTAAGGCTGAGAAGCGCCATCGCGCCGGCAAAGTAGCCGAGCTTGACGCCGTGCTTCAGCGCCCAGACCGGCGCAATCAACAAAGCCCCGAGGTTGAAGCCCCCTTGAACGGCGGCGGGAACCAACGTGCCGTCGTCGATCATGTCGGGCGCCGGTTCGTTCAAGTACGCCACTACCTGCGCGAACCTCAACGCCGGCAGCTGGTTTGCCGCGCATCTCACGCCGGACGGCACCTCCTCAAGAATCGTGGTCGTATGCACGCGCCCCTCGACGATCCACTGGTTCAGAGTTGACGTGTCCGCCGGTCCGAACTTGCTTCCATCCGGCAAGATCACGAAATACTGCGCCAATTGCAATTCCTCCTCTGTGCGCTAGGCCCGGACAACGTAAACTGGTTGCTAGCCGTCCTTCATATCATAGCCGACCGTGCGGATTCGCCGTTCAAAAGGCAATATAGGAAATAGAGATGCGCAGTACGTGGAACCAATTCCGACCAAAGAAGCTGCAGGTAACCGGCGCGCTGGGCCTGGTGATCGCGCTGCTCGTTGCGTTCGTGCTCAACTGGCTGCCCGGTATCGGGGAGACTTTCCGCGCGGCGTTCATGTTTGACCCGACCCTGGGCAAACCGTGGACGATATTCACGTATCCGCTGGCGTTCCCGGGAGCGCAGTTCTTCTTCTTTCTCATCATGTGCTGGTGGCTGTACCAGGTCGGAAGGATGCTGGAGCCGTCGATGGGAATGTGGACGTACGTCGCCTCGTTCGCAGTTTTTAGTCTGCTAGGCGGGATCGGGGTTGCGATCGGCGACGCTGTTTTCAGCGGTAAGGCGATTGCAGGCATCGGTCTGCCCGTTGCCGCAATGACCGTGCTGTGGGGGGCGAGGTACCAATCCGAGGTCGTAAGACTGATGCTTCTCATCCCGATCAAAGGCGTTTGGCTTGCCGCGATAACCGCAGCCCTGGTCTTTTTTGGGTACGGGGACGGCAATCCTCTAATCGGCGCCTTCGCACTGCTGCCGCTCGTCGCCGCTTGGTTCTACGGCACCGACAAAATCCCGTTCATGAGATTCGGTCAGGTCCCGTCGGTGGCGGACGCGCGCGTCAAGAAGAAGGACACCGCCGAGTTCCACACGTACATCGACAAGGTGAGAGAGCGCGAGACCGAGCGCAAAGAGCGCGAGCGGCTCAGGGCTCTGTTCGAGGACTCGCTCGAAGACGACGACAAGTCTGACGACTAGTCGTCGACGCGCTTCGACTCGAAGCCGAGCTCGTTGAGCTTCGCCAGGATTGCTTCCTCCGACACGACGGTGTCGTGAAACTCAACCTTCACTTGCTTGGTATCGGGGTTCCCGCTAACGGAGGCGATGCCAGCCAGCTTCGAAAGAGCCTCCTCTATCGAAGATGTGCACCCATCGCACGCGATGTCCGCGCTGTAATACGTTGCTTTAGTCATCTGATGTACTCCAAATTATGAGCCGAGTGCTTTTTCAATCTTCGCGACGAACTTGCCGTCCTCCGGCTTCGTTGTCGGATGGAATCGCTCGAGCACCTTTCCATCGCGGCCGACGATGAACTTCGCGAAGTTCCACTCGATCGGCGCCTTGTTGCCGGTCGCCTGCACCAGCCAGGTGTAGAGCGGGTGAATCCCATCGCCTTTCACGACGATTTTGCTGAACATCGGAAACGTCACGTCGTACTTCTCGCTGCAGAACTTCTTGATCTCGGCGTCGGTGCCCGGCTCCTGCCCTCCGAACTGGTTGGCCGGGAAGCCCACGACGACCAGGCCGCGATCCTTGTACTTGCGATACATGGCTTCCAGCCCTTTGTAGTGCGGGGTCAGGCCGCATTGGCTGGCGACGTTGACCACGAGCAGGACCTTGCCTTCGTACTTCTTCAGCTCGACCTTCTTCCCGTCGATGTCGGTCATCGTGAAGTCGTAGATCGTCGCTGGCCCGGTACTGGCGGCGAAGGCGAGCGCGAGTGCGGATACTGCAATCATGCCTTTATAGTACACGATGTTGTCCGGAGCGTGTACCTCGCTGGTTCGTTGGGTCTGAATCTACTCTTCCAAGGCGCCTGCGTCAATCCACTCCTTCAATTCCTCGATCTCTTCGTTCGTAAGCGGAGTGCCCTGCAGCGGCATCAGGGTGAATCCATCGGCGGCAGTGACACGCTTGACGATGAGGCTGCCATCCGCATCGCCCGCCGAAACCGGCGATCCGCTGACTCCGCCTTTCATCAAGCTGTCATACGACTCCAGGACTAGGCTGGCTGTCGCGTTTTGAGCCGAATGGCAAGGCATGCACTTGCCAAAGATCGGCAGTATTGTGCTCTTGAAGGTCGAATCGGTACTGTTCGTCGAAGCGTTATTGCTGGATTCACCCCCGCCGTTGCACCCGACGGTC
This sequence comes from Armatimonadota bacterium, assembly GCA_022563855.1. Classification (NCBI taxonomy): domain Bacteria; kingdom Bacillati; phylum Armatimonadota; species Armatimonadota bacterium. The sequence continues at coordinate 64,464 of JADFMN010000008.1, read as the reverse complement.
AACAGCCAGGGAGCGAACGCCAAAGTCGCGAAAATCCAGACACATCGGTGACGCATCAACTGTAATTAATGCATATCACCGGATCTAGGTGCCCTCCGAACGACAAATAAGATTAATCTTCTGCTTCGACCGGGCGGAAAGATGGTGCGCGGTACAGGATTTGAACCTGTGACCCCTACAGTGTCATTGTAGTGCTCTACCGCTGAGCTAACCGCGCACGACGGGAGCCCGATTATGCGGTCGCGCGCGGTTGCAAGTCAAGTTATGCCTAGCCGGTCTCGATGTCCGGGGCTGGCCGTCTGCGGCCGGTTGTTCCGGTCGGGCCTGTCGTTGGCGGTTCCGGCGTTTTTTCAGGCGGACTAGCGGTCTTTTCTGCCGGTTCGGGAGTGGCGGGCTTCGGTTCTGCAGCTGTCTTCTTCGCGGTGGTCGTCTTTTTCGGCGCGGCCTTTGGCTTTGTCGTGGGCTTCTTTTTCGCAGCGGGTTTGCGAGCGGCGGCTTTCGGCTTTGCAGCTGCCTTTTTCTTCGCTGGCGCTTTCGGCTTCGTTGCGGCTTTCGGCTTAGTGGCGGCTTTTGAGGCTGCCTTCGGCGCCGCTTCTGCCTCGCGCTCTCCCTTGGCTTTCGTCTCGTCGACGTCTTTGGACGCTGTGTCGATCGCATCGCCGAATTTGCGGAAGCCTGCTGCGACCTTCTTGGCGACCGGCTTGCAAATCGCGATGATGACCGGCACGGCGAGAGCGGCCAGCAGTACCCAGCCGGAACCAATTGGCGGAATTCGTCGCATGATGTCTTCAATACACCCGAGAGGCTCGGCAAGTTGCAAGCGCGCCGAACGGCCCTATTCTGACCGATAACCCGCGAGTCGCTATTGGGAATCGTCGCTGGGAGGGGTTTCGGCAGAGCTGGCACCCGGTGCTTTTACTGGGCGCTTTGTGAAGATCTCCGCAAGAATGCGGTACGTCATCAAGACCCCTGCGACTGTGATGCAGGCGTCCGCGACGTTGAATACCGGAAAGTTGATCGCCCTGATCCAGAACATGTCGGTGACCTTTCCCAGCGCGAGCCGGTCGATGAGGTTGCCGATCGCGCCGGCGGCCAGTAGAGCCATCGTAATGTGTGCGACGCGCGGCTCGTTCGGGTTCTTGAGGCTGAAGTAGCCCGCCCAGCCAGCGATGATCAGCGCGATCGGCGCGAGCCAGAGGCCGATCCCCTGCAACATGCCGAACGCGATCCCCTCGTTGTACACCAGCTTCAGCTCGAACACCTCCGGCCACAGCACTGCGACGCTTCGGCCAGCGGTCTCGTCTGCCGCCACCCTGACCCAGAACTTCAGGAATTGGTCGAGCGCCAGCATCGTGAGCGACAGTCCGAAGAACAACCTTGGCATCAGGCGAGCCCCAACACCTTGCGATCGCGCGCTGAGAGCGGGACAGTCTCGCCGTTCCACTCGGTCGGCTCGACGTCCGCGCGGCGAACGCGGCTGCGCTCGCACTTTTGGTACTTGCTGACGAAGAACTCGGCGCGCAGCTCGCCCTCTGACACCTCGACCGATGCGACGCGGTAGTAGTTCGCCAGGTCGCCCTTGAACGATCGCAGGGCTTCGGCGTCTTTGGCAGGAGCGCGCAAAAGGACGCCGACATCCTGGCTGTCCTTTATACTGTTCTCCGTCTTCCACGTTTCCAGTTCTGCGGACACGAACTCTCTGGCCTTCAGCATCTTCGCGACCCGCGCGTGCAACTCTGAATCGACAGCGTCGTTCGGTTTCAGAGTCTCCATGTGAACAGACGGGAGGCGATCGATGACCGGGATCCGTTCGTAGATCTCTTCGGCGGTGTGCGGCAGTATCGGCGCGATCAACTTCGTCAGTTGCACGAGCATTGCGTGGCAGGCCTTTTGTGCCGCCCTGCGCGAAGGCCAGTCCTTTCCATCGCAGTACATGCTGTCCTTCAAGGCGTCGAGATAAAACGCCGAAAGCTCGTTGACGCAGAACTCATGAATGCGGCGAAGAACCTTGTTGAAGTCGTACGACGCGTACAGCTTGAGACAGTCGGCGACGACGACCTCCGTCTGCTCGACGGCCCAACGATCGATGTCCTCAAGCTCCCCATCGTATCCGCTGTAGTCGTACAGATTCGACAGCAGGTATCGCAGAGTGTTGCGAATCCGCCGGTAGCTTTCGCCCGCGACTTTCAGCAGTTCGACCGAACACGCCATGTCATTCGTGTAGTCGACGCTTGCGGTCCACAGCCGCAAGATGTCCGCGCCATACTCGTCGCAGACCTTGACCGGATCGACTACGTTGCCGAGGCTCTTCGACATCTTTCTGCCCTTGTCGTCCAGCACCCAGCCGTGCGTCAAGACTTCCGCGTACGGTGCCCTGCCGTTGCACGCGGTGCCGAGTATCAGCGACAAGTTGAACCAGCCTCGGTGCTGGTCCGAGCCTTCGAGGTAAAGGTCGCACGGCCACTTGTCCTTCCAGCGCGGCTCAATGTTTCCCTCGAGTACGCACATCGAGGTCGAGCCGCTGTCGAACCACACGTCGAAAACGTCTATCTCCTTGCGGAACTCGGTTTCGCCGGTTTCCGGATGCTTGTAACCGCTCGGCAAGATCGCTGACGGCTCTTCGGAGTACCAGGCGTCGGAACCTTTCCCCTCTATCAAAGTCGCGACCGCCTCTATCGCGACCGGATCGAGCACCGGCTTGCCGGATTCTGCTCCGTAGAAAACCGGGATGCCGACCCCCCACGGGCGCTGGCGGCTGATGCACCAGTCCGGGCGGCCTTCGATCATCGCCCGCATCCGCTTGTGGCCGCTTTCCGGGATCCACTTCACGCGCTCAACCTCCTCCAGCATCTTTTGCCGGAGCGTTTTCGACGGGTCGAGATGGAACGGAAGGTCGATGCCGACGAACCACTGCTCGGTTGCGCGGAAGATGACCGGCTTGCCGTCGCGCTCTGCGTGCGGGTAGGAGTGCTGGAAGTCCTCGACATGCAGCAAGTTGCCTTCCTCTCGCAGCCGATCGACGACGACGAGGTCGCAATCCTTGTACTTGACGCCCTCGAACTCTCCTGCCTCATCGGTCAGCACACCGTACTTGTTCACCGGGCACAGAATCGGAAGGCCGTACTTCTTGCCAGTGAAGAAGTCGTCGCGTCCGTGGCCTGGCGCAGTGTGGACGACGCCGGTGCCTTCGTCCGTCGTAACGTAATCGGCCAGCACCGCGACGGACTCTCGGTCGAAGATCGGGTGCTTGAACTTCGCTCCCTCGATCTCTATTCCCTTGTACGTCTTGACCGTTTCGTAACCTTCGATCTCGCACTTCTGCATCGTCATCTCGACCAGTTCAGTGGCGATCAGGTAGTGGCTCTCGCTAGCCTTGACGAGCGAGTACTCGAACTCTGGATGGAACGCGACTGCGAGGTTAGCCGGGATCGTCCACGGGGTCGTCGTCCAGATGATCGTGTACAGGTTTCCGAATCCCTCGAACAGGTTGTTCTTGTCTTCGAGCAAAGGGAAGCGCACGAAGATCGACTTGCTCGTGACGTCTTTGTAGACGACCTCCGTGTCGGCGAGGGCGGTCTGGGCGGTCGGGCTCCAGAGCGTTGGCCGCAGTCCGCGGTAGACGTAGCCGTTCTCGACCACGCGCTTGAAGACTCTTACGATCTCGGCCTCGAACTTGTAGTCCATCGAGGTGTAAGGCCGGTCCCACATTCCGAACACGCCGAGCCGCTTGAACTGCTCGGTCTGGACTTCGGTGTACTCGGCGGCGTGTTCGCGGCACGCTTTCCTCAGCTCGACCACGCTGGGACGCTCTTTCCTTTTGGCGAATTTTTTCTGCACCGTCAGCTCGATCGGCAGGCCGTGGTTGTCGTAGCCGGGCACGTACGGCGCGCGCTTGCCCATCAGCGTCTGGCTCTTGACGACGAAGTCCTTCAGAATCTTGTTCATCGCCGTTCCGATGTGGATCGGGCCGTTCGTGTACGGAGGGCCGTCGTGCAGGACGAACGGCTCGGCGTCCTTTCGCGCCTCTTGGATCGCCTCGTATATGCCGATCTCGTCCCAGCGCGCCTGCATCTCCGGCTCGCGCTGGGCAAGGTTCGCCCGCATAGGAATCGTGAACTCCTTGTCCGGCAGATTGAGGGTCTCTTTCAGGCTCATTTCGAGCCTGGAAGTGTACCTGCGGGGCCGCAACGCATCTCAGTCCTTTTCGGAGTGCGCGGAGGTCTCCGCGCTTTTCACAGCATCGAGCGTATGACCTTCGTCAGAAACTGATAGTAGTTTCAGAACTGCGACTCCTCCAATGTCGCACTACCATGAAGGCCAACACCTACTGTGCATCGCTAGTGGAGGAGCCGTCGCGGCGGGCATCGGTCGTCCGGTACCATTGGGTCGCGAGCGTCGCTATGAAGGAGAAGCTCAGCCGATTTTCGGACCGCGCGGGTGCTGGGGCTGCCGTCCGACGAGTACAGCCGCTGCTCAATGCAGATGTCTTGAGAGGACACGGCCATGCCTAGTCCGGCAGGCTCCGGCAGGGTGTGGACGATGGCCGTGATCACGGCGGTCGTGGTCAGTTTGTTCGGCGCGGGGGTTATCGCCAACGCACCTGCGATCACAAAAGAAGAGTATCACTTGCTCGGAATTGATCGCGTGCCGAACGATCGGAGCGTGTACTTAGGTGGTGAAGGACAGTGGATGGACGTGCCGAAGCGCTACGAATACGTCGTGTGGCTCAACGGATCCTTGCAATGGAGCAATCGGTATTACGAGGTGCGGCCTCGACTGCCGCACGTATGGATAGAAGACGAGCACGGAAAGCGCGTCCGCCGCATCCGCACTCGGCGCGTTGGAGGTTGGGAGCCACATGAGACCGGTGGGATGATCGGGGTCGCTATCAGGAGTGATGACTGGTCGGCCGCATCAAGTGGGGAAATCGTTGTCGCGCGGGGCAAGACTGTCATCGCCCGAATCCCGTTGAAGAACTCAGCGCTGGCAGTCGACTTCCCGCTACGGTCTAGCGTCCGGGTTGCGGACAAGTCCGTCGTCTTCAGCCTAGAACAATTGTCTGGCAATCTTCGGATGAAGCTAGCAACCTATGGTATTGAAACACAATTGCGGGGAGAGGACAAAGAGGGAGAGCTCCTCCTGGTCGTTGGACAAGCGTCGATACTGGCGAAGGGCCTCGAGGACACTGTCAGATTTCAATTGATGCTGATGCCCGGCGGAAATAACGGGAAAGTCAACTTTGACAGTGCGACGGCATATCCTTCGCCGATGGCGCTCGAGGTAACGGGGCGGATCGTGCGTGGGACGTGGGAAAGGACGACCTTGCATGTCGATGTGTCCTCCATTGAAATACTCCCAACACTAGTTCCGGAGGAGGAGTTATCTGTTCCAAGGCAGTCGCTGACCTTCCCGGGAGGATCGATCGAATTACAGGGCACGTCGCGCCGAGAAGTCAAAGATAGCTACAGCCAGGACGACCACCAAATTGGCTTCTCACTCAACCTCAGGAGTTCATTTACCGACGATTGGAGCGCGTTCGCTCATGAGAGCGAGCAATCGCTCGTCCTACTCGCCCCTGGCGTCAAGATATCCACATATTGGGGTCGGGGAATCGCCTACTATCTTCCGGGCGAATCTGTCTTGCACATATACGATGCGAACCAACTCATCGAGGAGTGTACACACGATAGACTGGGATTCGATATCGACGTCTACACGGTTCGATCGCGGGAAGTGGAGGACTTCAGTCTGCGGTTGAAGCCCAGAGTCTGGGGCTACTAACGCTTCCCACGCTACAGGTACAGTGTCCTCAGGGGCCATGTTAGCAAACGTCGTCATCAATCCGAAAAAGGGACGCAAGGTGTGTGTGATCCGTAACTGGAACCAGCGATCGAGTTTCGACTTGACCAGCGAGGAATTACTTGCGCAGTCCCCAAGAGGCAACCGCGATGTCTAGCGCCTCGGGCTCCGGCAGGATGTGGACGATGGTCGTGATCACAGCGGCCGTGGCCGGTCTGCTGGGCATAGGTTTTCAACTCAACTCGCCCGACATCACGACCGAGAACTACGAACTGGTTGGAATCGACCGCGTTCCGGAGTCTCGATTTCTGGCACGAGTCGGCTATTTCGGATTCGCAAGGTGGGAGGACGTGCCAGCCGAGGACTCGTATGTCATTTGGCTGAACGGAGAATTGGAGTGGAGCAACCGCTTTTACGACACCGACGTCAAACTTCCCAAGATTTGGCTTGAAGATGAAGACCGGAAGAGAGTTGGGCGCGTCTTTGTTAAGCGTACGGGAGACGAAGAGTCAGAGGCCGCGAATCTCGGGATTGGTATCACAGCGGAAGACCTGAACTCGGCTGCGAGCGGGCACCTCGTAATCGCGCGCAACAGGAAGGAGATCGCGCGCCTCCCCCTGGCCAACTTGGTGGAGATGGTTGACCTCCCTGAGCGACCAGTAGTCGAGTTCTTGGCGGGATCGGTTGTGATCAAATGCACTGCATACCAGTCCTGGGCGAGAATGACGTTGACGACCGATGCATTTAGCTCTGAGCCGACTGGTGGCGCAGCAGGCGAGTACGTCTTCCTCCGGGGGCAGGCGTCGTTCCTGCCGACAGGCGACGAGCACACGAACGAGGTCTGGTCGCTGCTGATGCGTGATCATGAGATCGCTGGGGTTAGGCTCGATAACGTTCCGCCAGTCGCCGAGCCGATGGCGATTGGACTTTCCGGACGACTCGTACACGGGACGTGGGCGAGGGAGACGATCCACATCGATGCCACGTTAGTGCCAGCACGTGCCAGCGGCCAGGAGGAGACACTGACCGTGCCGCGCCAGTCGCATTCGTTTGTCGGTGCGTCGATCAGCCTGGCCGGAACTTCAATTCGAGCTACTGAGTACCCACTTGCTTGGGATTCGGAACGTAGCGACCATCAAATCGAGTTCTCGCTAGAATTTTCACCTTTGTTCACGAACGATGTTGAAGAGTTTGGCGCCGGATACGAAAAGACGCTCATTCTCGTTTCGCCGTACGGCAGCATGTACTACGGCCCAGGAGTGACGTATGTATCCGGCGAATCCGTCCTAGAGTTGTCCAGCGTCCGGGGTCTGATAGATGCCTGCTCTCACGCCGCAAACGGCTTCGACATCGATGTTTACACGATCACCCCGATCAAGTCGTCGGATTTCAGCGTGAAACTGAAGCCATCTTTCTAGACCCCACGAGTCGGGCCGAACCGCAGGTAGAGTGCCACAGTGTCAGAACTGGCAACCATCATACTCAAACCCAAAAAAGAGCGCAAGGTGCGCAACTTCTACCCGTGGATACAGCGGGGCGAGGTCGTGCGCGTGGAGGGGGATGTCGAGGACGGGGATTTGGCGCGGCTGGTTTCTAGCACGGGCGAGTTTCTGGCGGTTGGCACTTACAACTCGCAGAGCCGGTTCCGCTTTCGCGTGCTGTCGTTGGAAGAAGAGCTGATCGACGAGGCGTTTTTTGAAAGGCGGTTTCGTTCGGCTGTCACCGCGCGCGATCTGTTGGTCGCGGGGACGAACGCGCGGCGCATCGTCTACTCCGAGGCCGATCGGCTTCCTGGCCTGATCATCGACGAGTACGACGGTCACTTGGTCGTGCAGGTGCGATCAAAAGGCATGGAGAAACTGAAGTCCGTCTGGCTGCCCGCGCTGGTTGCGGCGACCGGCGCAAAGTCGGTGTACGAAAAGAGCGAGATGGCCGGACGCAAGGAAGAAGGGCTCGAGCCGACGAGCGGCCAACTGATCGGAGAGACGCCGGACGAGATCGAGATCGAAGAGGACGGACTGCGGATGACTGCGCTGATCAAGAACGGATTGAAGACCGGCTTTTACCTCGACCAGCGCAACACGCGGCGGCTGTTCGCGCAGCGCCTTTTGGAGGGAGACCGGGTGCTCGACGGCTTCTGCTACACCGGCGCATTCTCCATGCACGCCGCACGTGCCGGGGCTTCTGTGGTCGGCATCGACCTGCACGAAAAGGCGCTCGCAACCGCGCGCAAGGACTTTGAAGCGAACGGTTTAAGTGGAGAGTTTATCGAGGCAAATTTATTCGAATGGCTCGAAGGGAACGAGGGCGAGAAGTTCGACTGGATCGTGCTCGATCCCCCGGCGATCAGCAAGACGAGCAAGACGCGCGACGCGCTGAAGTGGGCCGTGTGGAAGCTCGTGCACAACGCTCTACCGCATTTGAATCCGGGCGGTCGCATCATCGCCTGCTCGTGCTCGTATCAGTTGATCCAGAAAGAACTCATCGAAATCTGCCGCCTCGCCGCCAGCGACCGGCACGTTCGGCTGTTCCTCGAGGACATGACGTACCAAGACCTCGACCACCCCGCACCCATCCAGTTCCCCGAGGCGCTGTATCTCAAATGCGCCTGGCTGCGGTTGGGTTAGCCGGGGAGGGCGAGCACGTCATCCTGAGCAAGCCTGTCCTGAGCGTGTCGAAGGAAAGGACCCCGCGAGCCGTGCTGGCGGACTGAATGTCCGCGGACCGGGGTGCGGGCCAAACGCCCGCGCTCCGAATCCCTCCCCAGGCCCTCGGGCTGTCGACGGTTGCAAACTTTCGTGGCCGGGGGAGGTTAGGAGGGGGCGGTACAGAATCGGGTCGAGCGCACGGTATCGCAGGAGTGCCACCCTCCAAAGCAGAGTTTCGACCGTCCCCTCTCCCCTTGAGGGAGAGGTTAGGGTGAGGGGTTCGACAGCAGCAGTCCCATCCGCTCAAGGAACTGTCGGCAGCACCGAAGAGCGGTGTCGCAGGAGTGCCACCCTCCGTCGTCCACGAAACGTCGCGCAGACGGCGCGGTGTCGCAGGAGCGCCACCCTCCGATCACAGCTTGCAAGGCAATCGATCACCGAGCGATTAGATACATGATCGCAGCGCCGATTCCACCGCCGGCGACTGCGGATAGTGCGATCATGAGAATCAGCGCGCGCGCGTTGAACTTGCTCGGAGATCTCTCTTTCCGAATGCGGACCTTGTGCAATGGCACGGTGTACTCCTCGCCCCAAGCGCTGACCGTCACGGTCTGAGCTGCGCTGTTGAACTGCACGCACCGGCCCCTGATGAACATCCCGTAGTCCTTAGAGAGAAAGTCGAGTGAACTGCCCGGGGTGAAGGACGCTTTGCGCAGGTCGTGCAGTCCGACCGCCGCCTCGCTGCCGTTCAAGAACTTAACGTGCGCGCCTGAATCGACGACCTTGTCGATCCGCGCAACGTAGTGATGTCCGTCGCCGGATTTCGCAAAGACAAAATCCCCCTCGTTCAGCGTTTCTTCCAAAAAAGCGAACCGTTCGTTCAACGCCTGCATCATCGCATCGCGCGGAACACCCATCTCTTCCGCAACTTTCACATACTGCTCGTACTGTGATTCGGAGGTGTCCAGTCGATCCTCGAGCGAGTGAATCTCGTGAGCTCGCTGCACGACTGCTGCGACCTCTTCATCCGATAAATCAAGCCTTGCGGTCATGCGTTACACCCTGATTACGAGCACGTTCCACGGCTCGCTTCCGACCATGTGCATCGAAGTCGAACCGACAAGGAGACGCTTAATGAAGCCGTGCCCGTGCGCGCCCAAGATGAGCAGGTCGGCGCGGGCGTCCTCCATGACCGAGTTGATGACGTCGTTCACATGCCCGCGCAGCACTACCGACGAGACCTCGTCGCAGATCGGCTGCAACTTTTCGCACACCTCGTCGTTCTTTTCCAACATGAAGTCGTTCATCGAAATGGTCTCGTTGCTCTCCTGACTGGCCAATTGCAGCAGGTCGTGCAGATTCGCGTCCACCGTGTTGGCAGAGACAACGGTGATCTTTCCGAACCTGCCGGGCGCCAACTCGATCAACTTTGCAAGGCACTTCTGTGAGTATTCAGAGTGGTCGGTGGCGAAAACCGCGTCGATCTTGTCACCGTCAACACCGCGCTTTCCGACGAGGAAACTCCGCTGGGCGTCGACGACCAGCGCGCGCGTTACGGACCCCATGAAAAAGCTCTCGAGCTTGCCCTTCTTGCTCGATCCTGAGATGATCAGGTCGGCGGTTTCCTCACGCGCAACCTCAGTGATTTCGTGCGCGGGATTGCCGAACCTCGTCACCGACCGCGAAGGTATCCCGAGCTTTTGTAGCTCTGCAGCCACCTCGGCCATCCGGTTTTCGCCGTCCCGCTGCCGCTGAGTCTGGATCTCGGTGATCGGGTTGATCGCCGCCGTTGGCATGAACCCGCCGTCAGGCAAGACCGGCTCGACGGCGTGCACGAGAACCGCCTCTGATTTGGGGAAGCGGAGTCGGGCAAAGATATCTACTCCAGCGAGGCACTGCTTCATATATCCGACGCCGACGATGGCCTTCATTGTGTACCTGTCTACAGGCTACTTGATTAGTCGATGTGGGTCTGGGCAGGATCAGTCAAACAGCATCTGCCAGTCGTTCGAATCGAGCTGCCATCTCAGCATCCCCCGCACGGCGATAGGCGAACGACGCCAAGACGATTAGTCTGTAATCAACAAACGGCTGATGCTTGACCGCAAGTGCGTAACAGTCACCAGCCGCTTGATGAAGGCCAGCTTTCGAGAATATTTCCGCCGACTTCTCAAGCGCCAGCGGGCGCTGATACTGCGAGTTCACGGCATCGAACAGATTCACGGCATCGACAGACTGGTCCATGGCCAAATAGACCAGTCCTTTGTCGAACTCGGAGACGAATCGTCGATGATCGATCGCTTTAACCGTCTCGCTCGCCTTGTCGAATTGGGACTGCCTTGCCAAGGCGAGAGCCTGGAGGAACTCAAATCTCGGTCGCATGAATTTCGATGGCTTCGGAACCTGCAGGGCGAAGTCATATTCGCCTTCAATAATATGGAGAAGCGATCGCCAGTACGCGACCTCATCGGTTGAGACGTCGCCAGTCTCGTGCATCGCGTCCAAGTGCATCTTCAGTTGTTCGTACTCTCTAGCCAAGCGGCACGCGCCTAGTATTGCTGTCGTGTTTCATCCGCCAGCCGCAGAGCAAGTCGCACGATCCTGTAGAAACTCACCCTTGTTGGGCTTCGATTTAACGATCGACTCCAAGCGCCAAGGTCGGATCAAAAGAGAGATCGCATCGACCAAGACGCTCAAAGCCAAAAGCAGAATAGACCCAATGAATCCGGCGGCAGCGCAGCCGATGTGTCCGAATAACCAGACGATGCTTCTTAACCGAGCCTTCTTCCAGTTGCGCAAGAAGCCGTTAACGCATTCTGAGAGAACGACTAGAGCGAACGCATAGGGGAGCAAGCCAAGTATGAGGGGAATTACTGATACTGCGTAGAAGGCCGACCCAACGATAATCGGCGTCGCTTCCTCGTTCCCTACCATGTTTCGCAAGTCAGAGACTAGGAAGAACAAAAGCGTCAGCGTTGCAACTATGGCCGCGGCTCCCCAGATCATCGTGAGTGGAGCTAAGGCGGTCGACCAAGCCGCAATGTCCTGAAGGAACCACGCTATCAGCGCAACGCGAGGAAGGGAGTAGACAATCAGCCCAGGAACGTTAGCTTCACGTAGCTGGTGCCGCCGTTTTAATTTGCGCCAAGGCGTTAGGCACTGCTTGATATCAAGACTCAGATCAATCTCCATTTGCCTTACTCTACGGTACGGGCGTTGGATTCGCCAGGTTGAGGCTTCTTCCTTCTACCGGCCACGATCCCGGCAATCGCTGCGAGCCCGCAGAGGTATAGGAACCAATCTCCGAACCTTCGGTAGATGGTGTTGCGGCTGTCCGGCGTGATCGTTCCGATCAGCACCTCCTTTGTTCCGGAGCCGGCCTCGGCGACGATCACTCCGCGCGCGTCGACGATCATCGAGTACGCGGTTATGTCGGCTCTGATGATCGGGATGCCGAGCTCCGCCGCGCGGAAAGGCGTGTAGGCCGCGTGGATGGCCTGCATCGTTCCAAAAGGCGCGATGGGGTCGAGCGTCGGCAGAAGGATGACCTCCACGTCGTCCAGAGACGCAGTGTCTCGCATGACCGACGGGAAGCACGAATCGAAGCAGATGTTAAGACCGTATGTGACGCCGCCGACCGTCGCCGCAGCCGGTTCAGATCCTGCCGTAACCTTGTTTCGCTCGCCGCCGAACGGCTTGCGCTTGTTGTACCGAACCAGCTCGCCATCTTTGCTGAACAGCGCCGCGACGTTGTGTGGTTTGGGAGAAGCGGCATCTTTGAACGTCGTGATGAACGGCGCCTGATCGTCTTGTTGCGCAATCTCGACGAGGCGTTCTGTTTCGCCACGCGGGGCTGCGGTCGTAGCGCTCAGTTCCGGCCAGACGACTATAGTCGCGCCGCGATCGGTCGCTTCTCGATTCCACTCTGCCAGATCATCGAGAAACATCGTGTCGTCTTGCACCGCGGCAACGGTCATCTCTCCAAGTCTAGGATTCCCCAGCATCGCGCCCATTCCGAGATACAGGCCTAACACAACACCGCAAACTGCGAGGGTCGTGTTCTTCTTCTTCTGCACCGCGATCATGAGCTGCAGGTTGATCACCCACACGAAGTACGACACCCCCCAAATCCCGAAGATCGACGCGAGCTTCATGGCAGGGAACACGCGGTACTGGGTCAGCCCAAGATGTGCAGGAAGGTAGACGAGCAGGCACGCTTCGAACAGCACGGCCCACGCGGCGATCAGCCAAGGCGTCCATTTGTCGACGCGCTTGCACTCGCCGACCAAGGCGCACGTCATCCCCACCGCGATGCCGAACAGCGCAAACCCGAGGTGGTTCCACGCGGGGTCGCCGTCTACCAGGCTCTTCTCATAGAACCAGCCCCACCGCGTGATGAAAGACCCCAGCACCAGCACGCCCATGCCGGAGGCAAAGCCGACCGCGAAACCACGGCCGCGAACGGCCAAGAACACCGGGATCAGCGCGATGAAACCTAGGTAGTAAACATCTGCGGGAGGCAAGGCGAGCACAAGCAGGATCGCGGAAGCCACGACCGAACCCACTGTCCACGCAATCCTCTGCATGGAAGTCATTGTACGTCTGGTTTGGTTCTCCGACAAGCAGAAATGCGGCGCAGGGCAGTCACGCCTGTTCGATTGCGTGATGCAAGATCTCGATTTCGGGGCACTCGTCAAACGACTCGAGCACCGATTCCAACACCTGGTGGGCGTGTAGGGCGTCGTTGGACACTGCGGCGGCGCCCACCGTAGAGGCGTTCCAGATATCGAGGTCGCCGACCTCGCAGATCGTGACGCCGAAGCTCCTTTTGGCGCGTTCGATCAGCGGCTTGATCACGTGTCGCTTCTCCTTCAGCGACCTGCACCCCGGCAGCCGTATGTGCATCTCCAAACTCTTGACGATCATCTGAAACGACCTGCTAAATCAAATGGAGTGAAGGTAAAGCCCGAGAATCGCCACGCCGAAGTAAGTCGCGAGCACGTGCGCGCCGACGTAGTCCTTAGCAAACCGCTGGCCGGTGAACAGCATCAGCAAGGCCAGGCAAGCCAGCCCGATTCCAAGCCCGGCAATCTTTTCCCAGCCCTCGATGAACATCCCGACCACTCCCACAGCGCACACCAACCCGGCGCCTACCTCGATTACGGTGATTTTGAACAGCAGCAGCGGAACGAACTTCGCGAACGGCGTCTTGGCGAAGTGCCCTTGAATCCAGTCGAGGTTCCCCTTCCAGTCGAAGATCTTATCGAACCCTGACTGAATGAAGCACGCGGCGAAGAACGCGCAGACCAGGACCTGTGCGATGAACAGCGGCTCCAGCCATTTGAACATACAACCGAACAGACGGCGCGAGCGCCGGGAACGACGCGCTACCCTTCTGTCGGTATGCGCTCTGCCTTCGGTCCGATCCAGCCGAACAGCCTGCCGAGCGAATACAGAGCGCAGAGAATCGCGGCAACCGCCGCAATGGACGAAATGCCGCCGTCGATGTAGGCGTACGCCGCAGCCAGGAAGGCGAGCGGAACAGCACAGATCATCGCGAACCTGCTGCCACGGAACAGCCCGGCTGCGGCCACCAGATGCACGATGGCGAGCGTGGTCAGGATCAGCAAGACTCCACGATAGTCCGGTGTGAATTGCCCTGCCTCGTTGAAGTTGTACGCGCCCGGATACGGAATAGCTCTGTTCGAGATGAAGTCCGGGTTTTGGTACGCGCGACTCTGATCTGCTTCCAGCGCCTTGATGCTCCAGAACGCCCAACCGTAACCGGCGATCGCGCCGCCGCCCTGTACGACCCCAAAAACCCGATCCCCAAACCAGGTCGTGCGGACTTCGATCAGCTCGCCACTCGGTGAGAACCGCTCAAATTCCATATCAGCTTGCTAACCTCCCGACGCGAACCGCCGACGGATTGATCGCGTTGCGGTGGATTCTTACCGTGCTCTTGACGTAGTCGCTGGCTTTGGCTTTGAAGATATCGACGAAGGTCTGCGGGTTCATCGCGGCGAGCGGGAACCACGACGACTGCACCTGCACCATGATCTTGTGCCCTTTCTTGAACGTGTGGAACACGCCCGGCAGCTCGTAGCTGACCAGCTCCACTTCTCCCACCGGCATCGGCTTCGGGTTTTGGAAGCTGTACCGGTACCTGGCAGGGAATATCTCGGCGCGCACCAGCATCTGGTAGTTCGCCAGCGTGTCGCCAGCATCCGGCGGGAAGACGTCGATCAACTTGACGACGAAGTCTGCATCGGTCGTGGACAGCTCAATAAACAGATCGGCGAACACCGGACCGGCAAGCGTCACGTCTTCTTCGAGAGTTTCGGTCTGGTAGACCAGGACGTCGGGTCGGCCAGCCGCGAACCGCTGGTCGTTGATCATGTACGTGGCCGTGCGGCGGGCTAGCACTCCGCCCTCGCTCGGCACCGGCCGAGCAGGATCGCTGACGTACTGGTCGAAGCCCTGCGCTGTTTTCGGCGCGTCGTCGATCGTCAACGACTTGCCGCGGCGGAAGAACAGTTTGGTCTCCGTCGCAGCCGCCGGTGGCCACTCGTCGAACTTCGACCACTTCTTAGCGCCGCTGTCGAACATATAAGCCTCCGGCAAGTCCGGATTGCCGTCACCGCGCAAGAACGCGTCGAAGAACGGGAACTCGATCTCCTCGCGGAAGAACGTGCTCGTGTCTGACCCCCAGTCCATGTCTCCGAAGGTCCGTCCGGTTGAGCGCCCCCACATGCCGTGCGACCAGGGGCCTAGCACGACTGTGTTATAGATGCCGGGGTTGAGCCTTTCCGTGCCTCGGTAAATGGCCTGCGCGCCGTACGCGTCCTCCGCGTCGAACCACCCACCCACCGTCATGACGGCGCACTTGACGCCGGTCATGCGATTGGGGAGACTCCGCGCTTGCCACCACTCGTCGAAGTTCGGGTGCGACTGGAAGTCGGTCCAGAACTTGACGTTGCCTTTGTAGTACAGCTTGTCGATGTTGCTCAGCGGGCCCAAGTCGAGGAAGAACTTGTACCAGTCTCCGCCAGTCTCGTAGCTCGGACCGCGCGTGCCGTTCGGGCTCGGCTCCGGCCTTGGCTGGCCGAAGTTGATCATGAACTTGAACAGATCCCAAATGAAAGGGGCGCCGTTGTGGTTGAAGTCGTCGCCCATGAACCACTCGCTCACCGGTGCCTGCGGGCTGACGGCCTTCAAAGCAGGATGCGAATTCACCGCGCCGATCGCTGTGTAAAAGCCGGGGTAGGAGGTTCCGACCATGCCGACGCGACCGTTGTTGTCCGGCACCTTGTTGACCAGCCACTCGATCGTGTCCCACGTGTCGGTCGATTCGTCCACGTCGTACTTGCTCAGGTAGAAGAGGTTGTTCGGGCGGATGTCGACGAACTCACCCTCGGACATGTACTTTCCCCTCACGTCCTGGTAGGCGAAGATGTATCCGGCATCGACGAACTTCTGTGAGCCTCCGTGGCCGCTCCTCATCGCCTCTCCGTACGGACGGCAGCTGTACGGCGTCCTTGTCAGTCGGATCGGGTGCAGCCCCGGTTTGTCGGTCGGCACGTACACGGCCGTGTGGAGCTTGACCCCGTCGCGCATCGGGATCATGTACTCGTACTTCGTGTACTGCGCCTGTGCGACGGCGACGACAAAAAGGGCCAGCAGAGCGAGCGACCAACGGAGCCTAATGCGCTTCATGCCCCATTATGTTTGTTCTGTCTCGGAATGTTCAAATAGAAACGCCTCGATCCGTCGCGCGTTCGTTCAGTGGGAGTTGGGATTGCGCTGGAAACCACATCATAGGTTCGTGTCGTCGCCGTGGACGCCGTTTTTGGTGTTCCTCGGGCTTTTTGGGTCGTACTACGGCTACCGCCAGCTGCGTGTCGTAGTCGGTGCGGACGAAACCTACGAGCTTCGCGGAGACCTCTTGGTACGCGGCAACCCGAATCTGCGCGAGGTCGCTCTTACTTTCGACGACGGGCCGTACGGGGAATCGACCGAGCAGATTCTCGACGCCCTGGCGCAGCACGGCGCCCAGGCGACGTTCTTCGTCATCGGAAAACACGTCGAAGACCGACCCGAGCTGATCCGGCGCATGCTGCTCGACGGACACGAGGTCGGCAACCACACGTATTCGCACCCTCGCCTTCCAACGCTCACTCTGGCACAGGCTCGCGACGAGCTGGAAAAGTGCGAGCAGGCGTTCGTCGCGGCGACCGGATCGCACATGAACCTGATGCGGCCGCCCGGGATGCGTTACAACGACGACGTCCTCCGGCTTGCGCAGGACCTCGGCTACGCGACGATCCACTGGAACGTGGCTGCCGGCGACTACGTTCCGATGGAACCAGAGGCGATCGTCGCGCGGATCATGCGAGAGGTTAACAACGGCAGCGTGATTCTGCTGCACGATTCGCCGGACACTGCCGCAGCGCTGCCGGAGATTTTGAGGCGGTTGACAGAGCAGGGGTACCGTTTCGTGACGACCACGCAGATGCTTTCGCGCCTCCCCCGTCCGGTCGTGCTGGCCAGCAACGCGGGCACGGGCCTGATCGTCGAAAGCGCCGAGCCGATCGTCGAACCTGTCGCTGCGACTCCGCGAAAAAGACGCAGGACGGAACGGGTTTTCAGCGAGCCGATCACGCCGAAGATGCCGTCTGACGCATCGACTTGGGATGGCGAAACCCCGCCAGAAGTAGAGAAGCGCGAGGGCGGCACCGCCTCGGTGGTCTAGCGCTTCTTCTCTTTGAAATTAAGCGACTCGCCGTTGATGCAGTACCGCAAGCCGGTCTCATCCTTGGGGCCGTCGGTGAACAGGTGGCCGAGGTGGCCGTCACAGCGCGAGCACAAGATCTCCAAGCGGGTCATTCCGAAACTGCGATCCATTTTCAGCCACAGGTTTTTGCGTTCGACCGGCTGGAAGAACGCCGGCCATCCGGTGCCGCTGGCGAACTTTGCGTCGGTCGCGAACAGCGGCAGGTCGCACCCCGCGCACCGGTAGACGCCGATCTTGTGGTTGTCGAGGAACGGACTGCAGAACGCGGCTTCGGTGCCCTTCCTTCGCAGAATTTTGTACTGAGCCGTCGTCAGCTTCTCCTTCCACTCTTCGTCGCTGAGCACTACCTTGTCCTTTCGCTCGGGGCTCTTGTTCTCGACGGCGATTCCGTTGTACGTGATGTTTTCCTGGTTTCGACGGCTCTGCGCGAACGCGAGCAGTGCGAGTCCGAGGACGACCACGACGGCGATGACGGTTCGGTTCATACCGCTTCTATAGTACGCCAAAACTGGAGATTTCCGTACGGAATCCTAGTCCTCAGGCGGCCACGGGTACAGAATCTCACGGTCTGCGGGGCGTTCCAACAGCTCGTCCAGGTCGTACACCGTCGTCGACTCGGGCTCCGGCAGCACGCCCTCCGAATCGGCGATGGCGTGGGCCGTGTACGTCGCAATCGCGACCTTTCCGTCGCCGCGATGCGCCACTGATCCGATGTTCTCTCTGAACACGCGGCCCCGGTCTGGATCGGCGATCGCCACCGTCGGCGCGCCCAGGCCGCCGTCGGTCATCTCGACGATCAACACAGTGCGACCGCTGGCAGTCAATTCCTCTAAGACGTCCAGGATCATCACGTCGTCGTCGAAGACCAGATCGCTTCTCTTGCTCGCGACGTCGTATCGCATCAATCCCTCGCCTTCGGCCTCGTACCCCGACCTGCCGTGCCGGTAGCTGTAGTAGATGGTTTCGCGATTCTCCGAAGTCCACCAGCTCAAGGCGTTGTCTGCGATCAGGTTTTCTTCGCCGCCGACTTCCACCCAGAGCGATCCGGTTCCGTCCCAGTTCTCTCCCTCTAGCCACACGCCGAACGACGAGTACGACGGCTCATCGTCTGTGGCGATCGGTTCGAGGTCAGCGGCCCTGCCGCACCCAGCGCAGAGCGCGACAAGGAACAGCGCGTAAAACGGAAACCGCCGACGGTGCATAACTGATAGTGTAGCGCACGGTCGAAACGGAGCCGCAGCGATTTTGGAGCGCGGCGATTTATCACCGCTTTAACGGGCTCACGCATTGACACAGGCAGGCGCTTTAGCGCCGCGTGAAATCACGACGCGCCGGAACGTGATGGATACTCTGCGTCCGCGCGACTTGCGTCCACCGCCCGAAACCGGATCGCTCTTCCGCTTTGCGATTCCGTGCCGCCAAGACCAACGGCATTCGCCCGCCATCACGCAGAGGCTTCGCTGTGCCAGCCACACGGTGCAAGACTCGTCGGTCGATGGGCGGCTGAACTCCATCGGGTAGGAGTCCAGCAGCGAAAGCGTCGCGCTCTCTTCCCCGAAGCAAGGTGCGCAGTCGATATGAGCGGCGATCCCCTGCCCTGGGAGGTACTCGTTTACGATAGCTTGGTCGGGTTGCTCACCCAGAAACCCTCGCGCGACAAACCCATCCGCTAGCTCCTTCAACGGGTGGGGAAGCGGGCCGAGATGGGCATCCGACGTGATCCCGCGCGCCCGATAGTCATACCGCCAACCGTAGTGCTGCACACGCCGCGACAAGTCTTCTATCCAAGGCTGCTCATCGATCCATTTCGCCAGCCTCGCCTCCGTCGCTTCGTCAATCGCCCCTTCGTAATGCCGAAGCCCCGCGGGTGCGAACCGATCCCCAAAGAGCCCGCTCCAGCCCGTTTCAGAGCCGCCAGATTTCAGCAGCGCACTCGCCATTGCGATGGACTCTCCGCTTGAGGTTCGCCTTTGCCTCATAGGCATATGATATCTGGTTTATCGGTGGGTCGTGGGCGGTTGCGACGAGGTGCCTAACGTCGTGTCGGTCCAGAATAGAAAGCAGATCTTTGAAGTCGGAGTTCATCACGGTCTAGCCCCTTCACGTGCCACGCGGCCTCGACCAGCTCCCTGCTCTTCGGCTGCACGGGAACGGATTTCGCCGATCCGGCGGCTGATCGCTTTAAGAATTGAACGATTCTGCCGGGTGGAGACATCAAGGAGCTAGAAACAATGATTACGATCCTGCAGTTCTTGCTCTTCGCTACGATCGGCGACCAAGAGCCCGCGACGCCCGATCTGCGCACCATGCAAATGGCTCAGTACATAGCGGGTTCAGCGGCGGGGGACTTAGAAGCTGCGGGCGGATTTGGAACGTCCGAGAACGTTCCCGTCGTTCTTCCGAGCGGTGAGCTTCCTGACATCGGTGTGCGGGCACTCTTGAAGAAAACCAAGACCGGCTTGTCCTTCACCCTCGCGAACGGAGGTAATACGGCAGCTTGGTTTTACGCTGGCGACAGTCGCATTCTCGCATGGCTGGAGGCAAAGGACGCTAAGGGCGAGTGGAAACCGATCGAGTACTTGCCATGGTATACGTGTGGCAACAGCTACCACCGTGTCCAGCTTCCTCCCGGGCACGGTTGGAAGTGGAATGTGACCATTCCCCAAGGCTCGGTCAAGACCTGGGTGCGATGGCATTACAAGTTCGGAAAAGACGAAGTCGTTTCGAACGAGGTGCGGACCTCGATCCCGTCCCAGAGGTTTCGACTCGACGCGAAGCTGCGCGAAAAAAACGAGATCAGAACGGACTGGGGAAGTCCGACCCTGATGCCAAAGAAGTTCGGACGGTAGCCGACACTGCAAGCGTGCTTCGCTCTTTACGCGCGGCGGACCGCCTCGTCTACGGCGACAACGAGTCTAGCCGACGCTTCCTTCCAGACTGATCGCCAACAAAGCCTGCGCCTCCACAGCAAATTCCATCGGAAGGATCTGGAACACGTCCTTGCAGAAGCCCGACACGATCATGTTCACGGCGTCCTCTTCGGAAATCCCACGCTGAGCGAAGTAGAACATCTGATCCTCGCCGATCTTGGAGGTTGTCGCTTCGTGCTCCATTTTGGCGGTGTTGTTCTTGACCTCGATATAAGGGAAAGTGTGCGCGCCGCAGCGGTCGCCCATCAGCATCGAGTCGCAGACCGAGTAGTTCCGCGCGTTGTCCGCGCCGGCGTTGATCTTGACCAGCCCGCGGTAGGTGTTCTGTCCGAACCCGGCGGCAATACCCTTTGACACGATAGTCGATTTGGTGCGCTTGCCGATGTGGATCATCTTGGTGCCGGTGTCGGCCTGCTGGTGGTTCGCAGTCAAGGCGACGGAGTAAAACTCGCCGATCGAGTCGTCGCCTTTCAAGATGCAAGACGGGTACTTCCAGGTGATCGCCGACCCGGTCTCGACCTGCGTCCAGGTGATCTTAGAGCGGTCGCCCTTGCAGATTCCGCGCTTGGTGACGAAGTTGAAGATGCCGCCCTTGCCGGTTTTCGGGTCGCCGGGGTACCAGTTTTGCACGGTCGAATACTTGATCGTCGCGTCCGTCAAGGCCACAAGCTCCACCACCGCGGCGTGCAGCTGGTTCTCGTCGCGCATCGGCGCGGTGCACCCTTCGAGATACGAGACGTAAGCGCCTTCATCGCAGATGATCAGCGTGCGCTCGAACTGACCGGTGTTCATCGCGTTGATCCGGAAGTACGTGGACAGCTCCATCGGACAACGAACGCCCTTCGGCACATAGACGAACGAGCCGTCCGAGAACACGGCGGTGTTCAGGGTTGCGAAGTAGTTGTCGCTATAAGGAACGACCGAGCCGAGATACTTTTGGACAAGCTCAGGGTGCTCGCGGATCGCCTCGCTGATCGGGCAGAAGATGATGCCGTCCTCCGCAAGCTTGTCTTTGAAGGTGGTGGCCACGGACACAGAGTCGAACACCGCGTCCACAGCGACGCCCGCCAGCATCTTCTGCTCCTGGAGGGGGATTCCGAGCTTCTCAAACGTGCGGATGAGCTCTGGATCAGCGTCGTCGAGCGAATCGAGCGTCGGCTTCTGCTTCGGCTCCGAGTAGAAGCTGATCTTCTGAAGGTCCGGTAGCTTGTAGGTGATGTTCGGCCACTTGGGCAGGGACATGGTCTGGAACTTCGCGAACGCCTTCAGCCGGAAATCGAGCATCCACTGCGGCTCCTCCTTCTTGGCGGAGATGAACCGGACGGTGTCTTCGTTGAGGCCGGGAGGGAGGGTGTCAGACTCCACGTCCGACACGAAGCCCCACTTGTACTCGCCCTCTGCTACGCTTTCAAGTAGTTCGTCGTCGGATTCGTATGCGGGAGATTCTTTCACAGCTAACTCAGCCACCGGATATCGATGGCTGACCTCATTATACTGGAATACTTTGTCAAGTATTAGGTCGCTGGGCGATGCGGCGCGCTTTTTGCGGGTTTGCGGCCGAACCGTCGACCTTGTGCTTGGGTTATCTGGTCAGGTTAGCTTGGTGCGTCCACAAAATGGGTACCTTTAGAGCCAAAGGCGTATGGACTACGGAGTTAAATTGTCATCAGGCGTCATACACGGTCCTTACTCGCGCCGGGAAGCGCTCCGCGTGGCGAAATCGCTGGACGAGCCGAGCGAGGTAATCGTTCTTGTCGATGGCGTAGAAGATCAACTTCGCACACGTTGGCTGCAGCGGAGGCGTTTCTTGTGGACGCCGATTGCCTTGGCATTCCAATTCCTGATTATCTCCGTGTATTTCGGCCAAGGGCCAGGTGTTATGGCAACGCTGATCGTGAGTCCCAACGCATACGCCAACATTCCGAGGGCAGCCGACCTGCCCCAGTCATCCGACGAAGCCACGGTGCTGCAATGCAAATTCCGTGAGGATTGGAAGACCGTGGCGAAGGTCACATACTGGATCGCTGGCGTCATTGGAGTGGTTTTTTTCGCGGCGAGCGTCGGCATGGGAGTACGGGCATATCGCCAGGCAGGCTCGCGATGGACTCCCGCCTGCATCGTCCTGACCGGCATATGGGTCATTGTGCTAGTTGCGACTTTTCAGGACGCCCCGAACGGCACGGTAGTGTCCAAGGGGTTTGCAGGAATGAACCTTTTTGCAAGGTAATTATGAAATCATCAAGCGATTCGATTATCACGGCGATACGAAAATGAAATCCCGCGCGTTGTTAGTAGTTTGCATCATCACTTGCTTCTGCATGGTTGGCTGTCGAAGCACGACGGATGCGGACGTTGAAGGGGTGTGGGTCGGCAATGCGCAAGTTTCAGATCTTGCGATGGAGGAGGCGACCAAGGGGCTGAGCGATCGCGAAAAACGGATCGTCGAAGGGCTGGCAAAGCTGATGGAGTTGGACGAGAAGCGCAAACCGCGCCTATACTTGAATCCGGACCATACGTTTCGATTGATGAATGTGCTAGAGGGCACATGGGAGTTGCACGAGAACCAGGTGACCCTGACGCCCGTCGAGCCCGAGCAGCCGAACGGTGATTCTTCCAGTCCGGAAGGGGTGCTTCAGGAGCCTATAGTTCTTTCTGTTTCTAAGGACAGGAAGACTTTGGAGAGCGTCGATACATCAGACAACCCCGTGAAGAACCTCGTCTTTACAAAGGATGAAAATTGAGCGCCGAACGGCATCGGCAAGGATCGGCGGGGCTGCCGGACGTCGTCATGGAGTCCGACGGTAGTGAGCCATGTCTATTCAGTGCAAGAATTGTGGAAGCAGTTCTTTTCGCCAGCTGACGCCAAGAGAACTGCTTTTGAAGTTCGGTCTGACCGTTCTCGTGCTGTGCGTGACAGGCCCCTTTATCATCGTTGTTTACTTCCTTCTCAGGGACTGCAGGTCATGCCTGCAGTGCGGCTACACGAGTTGGGTCATCTTTGGTCGCGTCGTACGATGCGAACCCGGCCCGCCAAGTCTTCTCTGACTTCTGTCGTAGTCTTAACGCGCTAGCCGCAATTTAGGCAGCCGATGATACGCAAGTTTCTACAGAAGTCTGCTCGCAGTCTCGTCTCACGACCGTCGCCCTGGTCGCACTTGCCAGCGCGTAACCCAGCGATCTGCTGGGTGCTACCGCCGGGACAACCTGCACGAACGGGCTCAAATCGGGTAAATCTCGGTTCGCTGGCCTTACTTGCGGGACCAGTGGGAATCTTATGGCAGCCGTTGCATCTACACAGACCGTTCGCATCAAGGTCGACGACATCGAAATCGAGGTTCCCAAGGGCGAGTTGATCGTCGAATCGGCGAAGCGGCTAGGCATCGAAATCCCCATTTTTTGCTACCACGAGAGGCTCAAACCTGTCGGTATGTGCCGGATGTGCTTCGTCGACGTCGGATTCACGCAGGACGACGGCAGCGTGCGACCGATGCCCAAGCCTCAAGCCGCGTGCACTCTCCCAGCGAGCGAGGGAATGGTCGTCACGACCGACTCCGAAGCGGTGCGAACCGACCGCAAGGGCGTTCTGGAGCTGCTTCTGATCAACCACCCGCTGGACTGCCCCGTGTGCGACCGAGGCGGCGAGTGCCCTTTGCAGAACAACACGCTCGAGTACGGCCCGTCGGTCAGCCGCTACCACGAGGTCAAGCGGCACCTGCCCAAGGCGTTCCCGCTGAGCAAATACGTGACGCTCGATCTGGAGCGGTGCATCCAGTGCGGCCGGTGCGTGCGGTTCACCGAGGAGATATCGGGCGACGGTCAGCTCGCGTTCCGGTTCCGCGGCGCGCTCATGCAGCCGTCGACATTCAAGCTGACCGACTTCGACTCGAAGTTCAGCGGCAACGTCATCGAGATCTGCCCGGTCGGGGCGCTCACGAACGCGAAGTACAGGTTTAGAGCGAGGCCGTGGGACCTGGAGACGACGGCTGCGATCTGCACAATGTGCTCGAACGGGTGCAACGTTTGGTTCGACCACCGGTCAGGCAAGCTCTCGCGCATCAACGCGCGGACGAACGAGGCGGTCAATGAAGAGTGGACCTGCGACAAAGGGAAGTTCGGACACGCTTGGTACAACGACGAACGGCCGGACAAGGTCTTGGTGCGCGACGGCGAAGAGCTAAAGCCTGCGTCATGGTCCGATGCATATTCGCAGATCGAAGGCGCGTTCTCAGGCGGCGACGTCGCCGGGCTCGTGATGCCGGACATCAGCAACGAATCGCTATACTTGTTCAAGAAGCTGTTCAATGACGGCCTCGGTTCTCCGAACATCGACCACCGCTGGGGAGGCGAGAAGATCGACGATCAGACCGTTTCCACGGCGATCGCCGACTTCGAGCAGATGAAGGGCGTGCTAGTCTTCGGCTCATCTCTTGCGGACGAGCTGCCGATCGTTTTCCTCCGAGTTCGCAAAGCGTGGCTCAACAACGGCACGAAGGTGATCGTTGCGAGCGAGTCTCCGACCGATGTAGACGGATTTGCGGACGTCGTGCTGCGCTATCCTGCTGGCGAGGCGGCCAGCTTTGCAAAGCGAATCGCAAATCTGATCAGCGGAAAGAAGGACGTGGAAAAGTTCGCGACCGATTGTGGAGTTGACCCGGATGAATTGAAAGAGGCAGTTGCGGCTCTCAAACAGGCAGGGTCGATCATAACGACCGAATCGCTGGAAAACGCGAAGGCCGTTTCCACCCTCGCCAAACTTGCCGGGGTCGATTTCAACTACTACGCGCTGCACGCAAACGGCCAAGGTGCGCGGGAGATCGGCATAACGCCCGGCGACGGGGGAATGGCAACGGGAGAAATCCTCAAGGCCGCAGCAGATGGAAAGTTGAAGGCGCTCTGGCTGGTCAACTGCGATCCGACGCGCGACTATCCCGACAAAGACCTGGCGACCCGCGCTCTTGAAAACGTCGAGTTCCTGGTCTACCAGGGCGACAGGATGTGCGAGGCGGTGCACTACGCGAGCGTGGTCCTGCCGATGGCCGCGCCGGCAGAGCAGGACGGCACATACACGAGCTGCGAGCGCAGAGTCCAGAGGATGCAGCGAGCGATCCGACCAATCGGCGACGCCAAGCCTGGATGGCGGATCTTCTCGGAGTTCGCGCTCCGGCAAGAGGCCGCGACGCCGCACTTCAGCGCGAAAGAGGTACTGCAGGAACTGGCGGCCAAGAACCCGAATTTCGCAACTGTCAATGACGCTCGATTGCAGGGAGAAGGCTTGTTGCTCGGCGACGGCAAGGCCACGAAAGCAACCGCCAACGGGCAGGGGTAAAGTAGGAGCCGCCGCATGCAGGAAATGATTCAGGACTGGAGCCCGCTCGCACAGGCGGGGCTGCGCGTTCTGATCCTGGTCGGCACCGTGCTGTCTCTCGTGCCGGCATTGATCTGGTGGGAGAGACGGCTTCTCAGCTGGATGCAAGATCGGTTTGGCCCGAACCGCGCCGGCACGATCACCTGGAAGTCCGGCAAGAAGACGACGCTGCTCTGGGGTCTGATCCAGCCGATCCTAGACGGCATCAAGCTGTTCGTGAAGGAGGACATCACCCCGGCCAAGATCGACCGCAAGATTTACTTCGTCGCTCCGGCGATCGCGCTGTTTCCCGCGTTTGCGCTCGGCGGGACGATGCCGTTCGGTCCCAAGGAAGGGCTGTGGGGTTTGCTCACCCCTGTCGCCGATCTTGAAGTCGGGCTGTTGTACGTCTTAGCTATATCGTCGTTGGGGGTTTACGGCGTTGTGCTGGCGGGTTATTCGAGCAACAACAAGTACTCGATGCTCGGCGGGCTGCGCGCGGCGGCACAGTTGATCAGCTATGAGATTGCGATGGGAGTGTCGCTCCTTTGCATCGTTTTCGTTGCGGGATCGCTCAAGATGACGACGCTCGTGACCCAACAGCAAGAGCCGCTCTGGGGCGTTGTCCCGGCGCTCCAGAACTGGTTTTTGTTCACGCCCTACGGACTGGTCGCGGGCGTGATATTCCTCATCTGCATGATCGCGGAAACGAACCGCGCGCCGCTCGATCTGCCTGAGGCGGAGAACGAACTGGTCGCCGGTTACCACACGGAGTACAGCTCGATGAAGTTCGCCGTGTTCTTCATGGGCGAATACGCGGCGATGTTCGTGTTCAGCGGCATCTTCGCCTGCGTATTTCTTGGCGGCTACAATATCGTGCCCGTGAATTGGGATTATCTGGCCAGCACCGGCACGGCGATGACCGGTTTCTATTCGTTCATGGCCAGTGCGAACTACTGGCTGGCTCCGTTGGTGTTCTTCGCCAAGTGTTGGGGCGGCCTCACGTTCTTTATATGGCTTCGGGCGACGCTGCCGAGGCTGCGGTACGATCAACTAATGTCGCTCGGATGGAAGACGCTGCTGCCCGTCGCAGTCGCCAACTTCATCGTCGTCGGCATTTGGCTGATCGCGTCCGACGCGTACGGTGTGACTGGCGGATGGGCAGCGTTCGGAGCGTCGGTGGCCATTCTGGGAGTTCTGTATTTCAACCTGCTGCACTGGAGGAAGCAGGGGCTTGCCGGCACTGAGAAACGGTCCGTCGTTCTCGTCGATCCCGCGAAGCCCAACTGATAATCAATACTATGATGAATGCGATTCTAAGTGCCGTAGGTCAGTCAATGCCTCCCAACCAAGCGTTGTTCATTGTGCTTGCCGCTATCGCTGTCGGGTCGGCGCTGGGCGTCGTCCTGTTTCCCAGCCCGGTGCGCTCGGCCCTTGCGCTGGTCCTGACTTTGTTTGCGCTCGCGATGATTTACTTTACGTTAGGCGCGGAGTTCTTGGGCATCACGCAGATCATGGTGTACGCGGGCGCGATCATGGTTCTTTTCCTTTTCGTCATCATGATCTTGAGGACGAAGCCGCAAGAAGGCGAAATCCGCAAATTGGAGACGAGGCAAGGCCTAGGGTTCCTTTTAGCCGCAGTGATATTTGCAGCCATCGGAACTCAGATCTTTGAACCGCTTCGAGCCGCCTTCACGGACAAGGTCGACGACGCTTACGGCTCTCCGCAGGCGATCGGTACGGAGCTGTTCACGACGTACGCGGTGCCGTTTGTAGTTGCCAGCGTCCTGCTGCTGGTCGGGGTGGTCGGCTCCGTGATGCTCGCCAAGAAGAGGTTCTGACCATGGCTGCCCAATACATTCCCGTCCAGTTGATAGCGCAAGTCACAGAGCTGGCCGACGTCCCCCTCTTCTACTATCTGGTCCTCGGATTGGTGTTGTTCGCGATCGGCGCTTCCGGAGTGATCTATCGTCGAAATCCGGTCACGGTCTTCATGTGCATCGAGCTGATGCTGAACGCCGTCAACCTGACGTTTCTGGCGTTCGCACGGTACCAGCCAGACCACTGGATCGAAAAGTCGAGCGCGATGGACATAGCGATATCAGGCGAGATGATGGTGATATTCGTGATGGCGGTTGCCGCTGCCGAGGTCGCCGTCGGGCTCGGCATCATCGTGGCGATTTTCAGACTGCGCAGCGAGGTGGACGTCGATGACATGGCGTCTCTGAAAGACTAGAGCATGGAGTCGGCACAAACTTACCTGCCGTGGATCGTCGGCCTGCCGCTGATCGGGTTCCTTGTACAGGCCCTGATCGGTGGAGCCGTCGTCAAGAGCCTTGGCACTAAGCTCGGGCGCGAGATCATGGGGTGGGCGGCCGTGCTGCCGATCGTTGCCGGTTTCGTGCTCGCTGCTCTCATTGCGCGGTCGCTCGCGATGCAGCCAGAGGATGGGCGGCTCGCCATCGTCACGATGTTCGACTGGGTGAAGCTGCACAGCCTCAACCTTCCGTTTGAGCTGCGCGCCGACACGCTCTCGATCACGATGGCGCTGATCGTTACCGGCGTCGGCGCGCTGATTCACCTGTACGCCACGGCGTACATGGCCGACGACAAAGATTACACGCGGTTCTTCACCTACCTCAATCTGTTCATCGCGTTCATGCTGCTGTTGGTCCTGGGCAACAACCTCGTCATGCTCTTCATCGGATGGGAGGGAGTGGGCGTGTGCTCCTATCTGCTGATCGGCTTTTGGTACAAGGACCACGCGAACGCAAAGGCGGCGAACAAGGCGTTTATCGTCAACCGAATCGGCGACGTCGGCTTGACCCTCGGCATGTTCCTGCTGGTCGTCTTGCTGGCGGCCAACCGAGACGTCCTGGGCGTTGGCGAGGGCGCCCGTTGGCTGAGCTACGACGTTTTCCTGACGAACGCTGGCGACGTGTTCGCATCTCACCCGACGATGACGGCTTGGATCTGCGGTCTGTTCTTCATCGGCGCGATGGGCAAGTCCGCGCAGTTCCCGCTCTACGTTTGGCTCCCGGACGCGATGGCCGGCCCGACGCCGGTCTCCGCGCTCATCCATGCGGCGACGATGGTGACTGCGGGCGTGTTTCTGCTGGCCCGGATGGGCCCGGTGTTCGACTACGCGCCGGTGGTCGGCGCGATAGTCGCGGGGGTTGGCGCTCTCACCGCCCTCGTCGGTGCGGCTATCGCGTTCGGCCAGACAGATATCAAGAAGGTCTTGGCGTTTTCGACCGTCTCGCAGCTCGGATACATGTTCGTCGCGTGCGGCGTCGGCGCGTATTGGGTCGGAATATTCCACCTTGCGACCCACGCCTTCTTCAAGGCTCTGCTCTTCCTCGGCTCCGGCGCGGTGATACACGCCATGGCCCACAACAAGGACATGCGGAACTACGGGAACCTGCGGAAGTACATCCCGATCACGTTTGCGACGATGGCGGTCGGCTGGGCGGCGATTGCCGGATTCCCGTTCTTCGCCGGGGCGGTTTCCAAAGAGGAGATCTTGCTGCTGTCGATCAATTCGCACGGCTACAACCTTTGGGGTCTCTCGATCGGACAGATCGCCGGATGGGTCGGAGTTGCGGTTGCGGTGCTTACGGCGGCGTACATGACCCGCCTGTTGCTCTTGACTTTCTTCTCCGGTGAAGAGCGCTGGAGAACCGTTCCAGCCGAGAAGGTTGTTGAGCAGCTCGAAATCGCGGCCGCTCCGGCCCCCGCCGTTGACGAGTACGGGTTCTTCTTCTCCGACGACGAGCTACAGACCGAGCACGAGCACGCGCACGGGCTGACTCCCGATCACAATCCGCACGAAGTGCATTGGAAAATGTGGCTTCCACTCGTCGTTTTGGCCGTGCTGTCGGTGATCGGCGGCATTGGCCTGTTCAACTATGTCTCGATTCGAGAATGGCTCGGCGGCGAGGAACACGCGGCTGGGGCCGTCTCGACGAATCTGATGCTCATGATCGCGATCGGCGCCTTCCTGGTCGGCGCGGTCTGGGCGTGGATGCGCTACGGCAAGAAACTGCCGGAGGACGAGGGTCACGACGAAAGCAAGTGGCACCCGATCTGCACCGCGGCCAGCAAACAGTTCGGGATCGACCGGCTATTCTCGGACGGCTTGGTCAAGTTAGGCGGCGTCTTTGGCCGGGCGTGCACTTGGATCGACACGTGGATCATCGACGGTATCGTGAACGGCGTCGGGATCGTAACACGTGGATTGGCGGGCACGGGGAAGTGGGTCCAAAGCGGAAACCTGCGTAGCTACGCGCTGACGATGGAGTTCGGATTCGTGCTGATGATCGGTTACATTCTATACAAGATATTTACGGGAGAAGGCGACTAGATGGAAATCGGCATCCTGACGCAGGTCGTCTTCCTTCCGTTGGTGGGCGCGCTGATCCTGCTGATGATTCCAAACGAGTTCTCCAAGGCGATCAAGATCATCGGCCTCCTGGTCGCCCTAGCGACGTTCGCGCTGTCGCTGGTCGTGATCGGACGGTTTCAGAGCGGCACCTACCACTTCCAGATGATGGAGTCCATTCCGTGGATTCCACAGTTCGGAATCACCTACAAGCTGGGTGTCGATGGAATATCCGTCTGGCTCATCGTGCTCAGCGCGCTGCTCATGGTGATCTCCGCGTGGTTCAGCATGTACGTCAAGAACCGCGTCAAGCTGTACTTCGTCTGCCTGATGGTGCTCGAAACGGCGATGCTCGGCGTGTTCACGTCGCTGGATCTGATTCTGTTCTACACGTTCTTCGAGGCAGCGCTGATTCCGATGGCGCTGCTGATCGCCGCGTGGGGAGGCAGCAACAGACAGTACGCCGCTATCAAGTTCTTCCTCTACACGTTTTCCGCGTCGATCTTCATGCTGGTCGGCATCATCGTGATGGCGGGGCTGTACAAAAAGGCGACGGGCTCCATCTCGTTCGATCTGATCGCGATCCAGTCCGCCGTCGCGAACGGCTCGCTTTGGCAGGGCGCGCTGCAACTGCAGGCGCTGATCTTCTGGTCGTTCGCGATCGCGTTCATGGTGAAGTGCCCGATGTTCCCGTTCCACACGTGGCTGCCGGACGCGCACACAGAGGCGCCGACCGCAGGCTCGATCATCCTGGCAGGCGTTCTGCTGAAGATGGGAACGTACGGATTCTTGCGATTCTGCCTGCCGCTTTTCCCCGACGTCGTCGCAGCTCAGGCGCCGATTCTGATGTGGCTGGCGGTCGCCGGAATCATCTACGGCGCGGTGGTCGCGGCGATGCAGACGGATCTCAAGCGACTGGTGGCGTACTCGTCGGTCGCGCACATGGGGTTCGTGACGCTTGGCATATTCAGCCTCACCCACACCGGCATGATGGGCGGGTCGTATCAGCAGTTGAGCCACGGGATCAGCACGGGCGCGCTGTTCCTGCTGGTCGGGCTGCTCTACGAGCGGATTCACACACGGATGTTCAAGGACATGGGCGGGCTGAAGACGCGCATGCCGATCTTTGCGGCGCTGTTCCTGCTCATCATGCTGAGCAGCGTCGGCCTGCCTGGCTTGAACGGCTTCGTCGGCGAGTTCTTGGCGCTGCTGGGGGCGTTCGAGGCCGGAATGTCAGGGGTGTTCGGCTACGGCATCGTTCTGCCGATCATCGCGGCGACGGGAGTCGTGCTTGCCGCCGTCTACTTGCTCTGGATGTTCCAGAAGGTGTTCTACGGGCGCGTGACGAACCCTGTCGTGCAGCGGCTCAAGGATCTCAAGAAATGGGAGATCGCCATGGTGGGCGTGCTCGTCTTCTTCGCGTTCTGGGGCGGCCTGTACCCCGGCACGTTCCTGAAGCCGATGGAGAAGTCCATCGCGGCGACGAGGCACATGGCGCTGAACCCGGTCGGCGAGCGTCCGAATTGGGAGGACACTTCGCTGGAAATCGACGAGAGCGGCAACTTCGTCAAGGTCGCACCTCGATCGAGCAAGGTTTCGTTGGAGGATTACGCAGTCATTCGAGTCATCGCACCAGCCGGCAACCACTTTGATCTGCCAGATGGGTTCGAAGTTGCGAATCTATCGGATGAGGAGGCCATCCGTTGAGCGGCATCGACAACATACGCGCCGCGACCATCAGCGGCGAAGCGCATAAAAGGCCCGTCATTATTGACGGCCCCGAGCGCGACGAACGCGCGGACGGGGTGATCGTCGATGAAAAGGATCTCGGGTCCGCGACACGGCAGGCGGTCTTCTGTCGAGTGCAGAACCCCTTCGGTCGGTCGGCGAGAACAGGACTTGACCTGAACGCGCTGCTGAAAGAGAGCCCCAGCGAAGGTGAGCAAGCAATACAGCAACTCGCGGCCGAGGTTCGCACCGAAATCGACCGCGTTCTCAACTCTGGCGCAGACGGTATTTGCTACATGCTGTCCGGCGCCTGCGCCGCTGAGTGCAGCCCGATGCAGTACGGCGGTCACTTCCTAGAAGTCGATCGAGAGATTCTCGCTGGCACCCCTGAGGGCAGCTTCAATATTCTCTACGTCTGCGGCGAGCGCGAGCTTTACATTGACATCGTGTCGGACTTGCCAGCACAGGCGATCGCCTGGAACAGCTCCGCTGGCGTGCAGGTCTCCGAGGTGCGCGAGATGTGGCCCAGGGCGGTTGCGGCTGCGGACCAAGACGCGGACATTTACATGGTCGAACGGTATGAGTCTGCTCTCCAGTGGATTCAAGCGACGGAGGCAACAAGATCGTAATGGACTTCACACTGCCAACTATTGACTGGCCAACCTTGACACCCGTTATCGCGGTGGTCGTTACCGGCGTCATTGCGCTGCTGATCGAGATCATCTTTCCCAAGCGCAACAACGCGTTGATCGTCGGGATTTCGCTCGTGGGTTTGGCGTACGCTGCCTATAGCCTGGTGCCGCTGTTCGCGACTGATTCGGGCTACACCGCCGCGCACATGGTGGTCAGAGACCATACCGGACTCGCGCTTCAATTCGTTTTGATCGGGATATGCTTCTTGTCGTTCATATTCAGCGATCGATACTTGCGCGAAAAGGGGATCGCCTTCGGCGAGTTCTACCCTCTCGCGCTTTGGACGACGGCCGGGGGAATGATCATGGTCAGCACGACCAACCTGCTCATGATGTTCCTGGGGCTCGAGGTCCTGAGCATCTCGCTTTACTGCCTGGTCGGCATGAGCCGAACCGAGAAACGGTCGGAAGAAGCGGCGCTCAAGTACTTTTTGCTCGGGGCTTTCGCCAGCGCGTTCTTCCTTTACGGCGTGGCGCTGATCTACGGCGCGTCCGGCATGATCGATCTGCGCGGAATACCGCTCGCCTTCAAGACGGAGTACAGCGAGTGGCTCAACCTGTCCGTACTGGGCATGTTCTTCATTCTAGTCGGACTGCTGTTCAAGGCCGCTCTGGCCCCGTTCCAACAGTGGGCGCCGGACGTCTATCAAGGTGCGCCGACAAACGTGACGGCGTTCATGTCCGCGGCATCGAAGGTCGCAGCTTTCGGCGCGCTGTACCGTGTGCTGTTCGCCGCCTCCGCGACGCAGTCGTACTGGATGGAGGTCATGTTCTGGGTCGCGATCTTAACGATGGTTCTCGGAAACGTCTTCGCGATAGCACAGAGAGATGTGAAGCGCATCTTGGCGTACTCGTCGATCGCGCACGCGGGCTACATCCTGGTCGGTCTGCTCTCGCACGTGCGAGCGCCGGACAAGGTCGGCCTCGAGCCGGTGCTGTACTACCTAATCGGATACAGCGTCATGACGATCGCGGCGTTTGCAGTGCTCACCCTGGTGGCGACCAAGGGCAAAGATCACACAAGGCTTCAGGATCTGAACGGAATGTGGAAAAAGTCGCCTCTAGCGGCGGGCACGCTCGTCGTTTGCATGATTTCGATGGTAGGGATTCCGCCGACCGTCGGCTTCTTCGGGAAGCTTGGGTTTTTCCAGAGCGCGCTGGATGCGCGGCTTGCTCCGCTTGCGATCGTTCTCGCTATCACGTCCGCGATCTCCGTCTTCTACTACTGGGCCATCATCCGTGCTTCGCTGGTCGACGACGAGTCGGCGACCGGCCTCAGGACGTCGCGGATGTCGCCGGGGCTGGCGGCGACCTGCGTTCTCGGGATCATCGGCGTGATCGGAATCGGAATCATGACCAACCCGGTGATCAAGGCGCTCAAGAAACCAGCATCCGATACGTTAATGGAGGAGCTGGTAGAGCAGCCCCCAGAAGACGTCGTTCAAAGCGCGGGCTAGCAGGCAACAAATGAAACTAGGCGTCAGCATGTACTCGTACGTCGGCGCTGTGCAGGCCGGCCGGCTCGACATCGTTTCCTTCACTCACGAGGCAAAGCGCATCGGCGCAGACGGCGTGGAGCTGCTCGACTTCTTTTATAAAGACATAGAAGCGGAGCGCGAACTCGCCATGGCGGCGCTGCGCGAAACAGGTCTTGTCTGTGGCGTGTTCTCCGTCGCGCAGAACTTCGCGAAGAAGCTTCCTGCTGAGCGGCAAGTAGAGGCCGCCAAGGTGATGTTTGGCGTCGATGAGGCGGTCCGGTACGGAGCGAAGGTTGTGCGCGTTTTTGCCGGAGACGTTTCAGAGGGGATCGAGTTCGACGAGGCTCGTGCGTGGATCGTCTCCGGGCTTATCGAAGTCTCTAACTACGCTCGCGATCACGGCGTCAAGTTGGCGCTCGAAAACCACGGTCGGCTCGCGGGCCGCTCTGACCAGATCATCGGGATCGTCGACGAGGTGCGCGACAAGTGTGGCCACGACGCGCTGGGCGCAAACCCCGACACAGGCAACTTTCTTTTGGTCGGAGAGTCTGGCAGCGACGGAGTAAAGGCCCTCGCCGAGTACGCCTACATGGTCCACTTCAAAGACCTGAGAAAGACACCCGAAGGATATGAAGGAAACAGCCACAAGGCACTGGATGGCACTGAGTATCTCGGCACCGTGATCGGCGAGGGCGAGGTCGATCTCGACGCGTGCGTCTCGGCTCTGAACCGGGTCGGCTTCGACGGCTGGCTCAACCTCGAGTACGAGGGCGAGGGCGACCCGATCGTGGACGTCGAGAAGTCGTTCCGCAACACCGAGAGCTTCGCACGCTAATGTTTCGGGTGGCCGTGGGCGCGGTACTTGCGCCAGGCATGGACGCAGAGAACGCTGAGCGTGATCGCCGTCAGCGGAATCGCGTACCAACTGAGCACATGGCTGAACATCGGCAGCTTCTCGTGGTGCTGCGTCAACAGCACGAGATAGAGCGTGTAAGCGATGTAGTAGCAGAGGAACAGCACGCCCTCCCACCGCATGATCTTGAAGCCGGTGAAGAAGATCGGCACGCACGCGACCGCGACCACGATCATGACCGGGATGTCGAAAGCGAGCGCTGAGGCCGGGACGGGGATCGGATTGGGAGCGATGCTCGACGCAACGCCGAGCACCAACAGAATGTTGAAGATGTTGCTGCCGATGACGCCGCCGATCGCCATCTCCCTCTGGCCTTTGATCGCCGCAGTAACCGTCGTCGCGATCTCTGGCGCGGACGTGCCGATGGCGATGACCGTCAGGCCAATGATCAGTTCATCGACGTTGAGCGCATGAGCGATGTTCATCGCGCCCGTGACGAGGAGCTTGGATCCGAGGATCAGCATCGCTAGGCCGGCGAGGATGAGCAGCACGTCGCGCCAGGTGCGAATCGGCCCCGTCTTCTCCACCGGCACCTCCTCTTGTTGTGGCTGTCTCCTTGAATGTCGTATCAGGAAAGTCGTATAGACGATCGCGATCACGAACAGGGTGATCCCCTCCCACCTTGCGATCGAGCCGTCGCTCGCCATCGCGTACATGAGCAGGCTGAGGACGATCATAAACGGAACGTCGAGACGGATCAGCCGCTTCGTGACGATCAGCGGCGCGATCACCGCCGCGAGCCCGAGGATCAGCAGCACGTTGGCGATGTTGCTGCCGACGACGTTCCCGATCGCAAGCGCGCCGTTCCCGGACATCGCCGCAGAGGTGGCGATGGCCAACTCCGGTGACGAAGTGCCGAACGCGACGATGGTCAGCCCGACGACGAGCGGCGAGATGCCGAGCGCCTTCGCCAAGTGCGACGCGCCGCGCACGAGCGCGTTCGCGCCGGCCAGCAGCAGCGCGAGCCCGCCGAGCAGCATGAATACGTCAAGCGCGTTCAATCGGCAGCCTCCATCAGCACTGGGACGATGTTACTCTGTCGCTGATTTCGGCTTTCGTACCATGGGAGGGCGAGCGTCCTCGCGAGCCACGCAGGGCTAGAAGTTGGCAGTTAGAAGTTGGCGGTTTGCAGTTCTCGAAACTCGTGACTTGCTGGCGATCGAGAAATCCCTCCCCCGGTCTACCAAGCTCTTACCGACATCAGTTTCTCGTGGCCGGGGGAGGTTAGGAGGGGGTTACTGATCGACTGACACCATCGACAGTTCTTCGACCATCGCCTGTAGCTCTTCCAACTGAACATCAAAAGGGATGTGCTCGAACTTTGGCACGTGCAGGAAGCCGATGCGCTTGTCCGGAAACCGTTGCAGCGCGCGATAGAGCACGTAGTTGCAGAGGTATCCGCCGGGGTCGGTGCTGGGCTTGCGGACGTCGTTTTCACCAAGCAGCTCTGGCGACCAAAGAGTCGAGGCGAGCATTGCGTGGCCGGCCGGATCGATCTTCCCTGGCCCGTGAATCTCTCCTCGTGCGTCGGGCGTCTTGCCGATCCGGTTGTGTCCCACTGTCTCGACCAGCATCGTCTCGCCCTTGCCGACGACGCCGATCGCTAGCCACAAGTCGAAACTCGAAGGGTCAAGAGACTCCAAGAACTCATCGACGGCGCGGAACGAGACCTCCAAGATTTCAAACCGGCAACCGCAAGACTCGGCGAGCCGCTGCGATGGGTTCTCGTCGTGGCCAGGGTACGGGCCGAACCCAGTGACCAACAATCCGTTCGAGCGCATAGGGCAAATACTACACCCCCAAGGGAGGAATCTCGGCTAGAATGTCATCAATCCGGCTTGGCCGGAGACGGAGTGAGAGATATGAGACTGAGAACGATCCTATCGGTCGTGATCGCGCTTTCCTGCGGCTACGCGCTCGCCAGCGATATGCCTTGGGCCAAAGACTACGACTCTGCAAAGAGGATGGCGAAGTCCGGCAGCAAGCTGATCATGCTCGACTTTTATGCAGACTGGTGCTCCTATTGTAAGAAGCTCGACCAGATCACGTTCACAGACGACGACGTGGTCAAGCTTGCGAAACAGGTAGTACCGATAAGGTTGAACTCAGAAAAGGGAGGCAGCGTGCTAGCTGAGGCTCACAGCGTCAAGGCCCTGCCTACGATAGTTTTCGTCGACGCAGATGGCGAAGTTTGGGGCGAAATCATTGGCTATATGCCGCCGAAGCCTTACATGAAAAGGATGAGCGGCATTATCGATGTCTACAAGACTTACTCTGACGCGATGAAGACGCTTGCGAGGAAGCCGAACGACGGCAGGGCGAACGCGCAAATCGCCCGAGTCCAAGCCGCGCGCGGCAAATTGAATGAGGCCACGGCCGCCATCAATAAGATGGAGGCAGCAAAGTACAAGGCCAAGGACGCAGCCAAAACGTTTAACGCGGTCGGCGACGGCTACAAGTCGGCCAATAAGTTTGACGAGGCGATCAAATACTTCATCAAGGCCAACGAGGCTGGCAAGGCGGACGACAACGTCAAAGAGAGGTCGTACGCTCTATCCTCGATCATCAGTTACTTCAGGAGCAAGGGCGACACGAAGAACGCCAAGAAGTACGGCAAGGAACTGAACGGGCTGAAGGACGGTACGAAAGAGTACGTCGATATGGCCAAGCGGGTCGTCGTCGGCTAGTCCGCTGCGGCCTAGTTCAGACAGTCCCTCTCCCGCTCTGCTTGATGTCGCTTGTTCTTTGCTTTCGTGAGTGGGAGAGGTTAGGTGAGGGCATCGCGCGGATGTGGCCCTCACCCAGCCTCTCCCGGCCATGGAGACCAGCGGCGAAGGAATCCTCGCAGGCCGGGAGAGGGGTTGACCGGTGCCGGTCTGCACGCGCCGACGCCGGGTGCGATCCTTCGATCCTTCGACTGGCTCAGGACAGGCTCTGCTCAGGGGAATGCTCGCGCTCCAATCTGCACTCGGTATTCGACACTCAGCATTCAGCACTCGGCACTCGGCACTCGGCACTGTTTGGGGGATGGTGCCCAGGGTGGGAATCGAACCCACATGGCCTAAAGGGCCAGCGGATTTTAAGTCCGCCGCGTCTACCGTTCCGCCACCCGGGCACAGGAGCCCGCTGATTATACTTTGGGGGCGTCGCCCGCTTCCTTGTGGGGGCGTCCCCCGCTTCGCTGTCGCCAAGTAGTCACCAGGTAGTCGCCAAGTCGATCAGGCGACAACTAGGCGACAACTAGGCGACGCCCGGCACTCATATGCGGCCTTGCGTCATAATTGCGGCTTGGTGCCCGCAATGCGGGGCCAGGAGGCGAAGTCGTGGCGAAGAAAGGCGAAAAGCGCGAAATCATCAGGCTGGTGTGTACCGAGGACGGCAAGCACTACGTCTCGACCTCCAAGAACAGGCAGAACACGCCCGACAAGCTCGAGCTGATGAAGTTCAACCCGAACCTGCGCAAGATGACCTTGCACAAGGAGAAGAGGTAGAGGATCATGGGACTGCCAAAGAGAAAGATTTCGAAGCAGCGCAGAAACAAGCGCCGCACGCACTGGACGACGGACATGCCCGAGATCACGCCGACGAAGAACGTGGGCGGCGAGCAGTACAACCTCCGCCACAGCGCCTCGCCAGATGGCTACTACAAGGGCAGGCGGCTACCCGGCTACAAGGACAAGACCTAGCAGAATCCTAGTGGGGAGCCTATACCGTGTCGGCAGGGGCTCTTCTTTTATCTGCTTGGTCGGACGTACGTGTAGCTCGAATACTCGATCTCGAAAGTGCGGGTCTCGCCAGGGGCAAGCTCGAACTCCCATTTCAGCGAATAGTCGAAGTTGAGCGTGTCCGACGTCGAGGTCTTAGACTCGACGACCCCGCGCGACACGCGGTTGACCTTGCCGCGCAGAGCGTGCGCAAGAACGACTTCGACCGACCGTGAGCTGAGGTTCGTGATTTCGACCGTATCTTTGCGCACGTGCTCGTCGAAAATCCGACCGTCCCTCAGCTTGACGCTCGCAAGGTTTATCTTCACCGTCTCGGTCTTGATGTCGCCGATGAGGTACGGCGCTCCTCCGAGCGACAGCTCGACCTCGTCGCCCATGTACGTGTAGGGCACGGACGTCTTGCCGATCAGCTCGCCCCCGCGCGTGATCATCGCCGAGGCGCGGGTCAGCGGAACGTCAAGCTCGTTGTCAAACGTAACGAACCGCTCGGCGCTGAAGGCAGCGGTATCGCTTCTGCTGCGAACCTGGTGCACCAGGCGGTACTCGATGTCTCCCTGGTCGATCACCATGTATCTGCGCTCTGCGGTCTTCAGCTCGAACTCGGGGATCGCGTAGATGAAGAAGTTCTCCGTCTCCACGCTGCGCAGGTCCTTGTCTAGCTCACTGAACTCCCTTTTCATTCCTCGAGTCATGAAGCTGTTCGAAGACGGGTCGTATGAGACTCGCTCGATACCGGCCGGGACGAGCCCTTCGCCCGATTTAAGGGCAGGTACGCCACCGAAGCCCCCGCCGCCGCCAAACCCCCCGCCTCCGGCCCCTCCATACGACTGTCGACCCTGCACAATGGCGAGCCGCTGCTTGTCCTCAGTTGCAGTGAGAATCGCACTGAGCGCGCTCGTCAGAGGATCGACGGTGTTGATCTGGTCGATCTTCGGGAAGCCGCTCATGA
The DNA here is from genome assembly GCA_022563855.1 of Armatimonadota bacterium. NCBI lineage: Bacteria > Bacillati > Armatimonadota > Armatimonadota bacterium. The sequence goes on along the minus strand of JADFMN010000008.1, from coordinate 25,083 downwards.
GGCCGACGTCGATCTTGTCGAAGTCTCCGATGGAGTTCATCACCGTCGCCTTCATGGTAAGCGCCAGCACTCCGTCGTTCTTCAGCTCGAGGTTGTATGCCGGCAGCCAGCTCACGCCCTGGACGAGGCTGATCATGTAGATCGATCCGCCGGTGCCGGGCTCCGAAGCGACCCTGAGGGTAGGGATCTTCACCTCGGTCTCGGCGGTCGTGTTAAAGTCTCCGAACTCGCCCTTCAAGCTTCCGATGCGACTGTAGTCGATCGCTCTTATCGAGTCGGCGGTCTGAAGGAGCACTTGGGAACGGGTGGCGCTGATGATCTTGCCCGTGACGAGCAGCTCCTCCTCCCGGCTGTAGTCGTAGACGGAAATCGTAACCGATTTCCCAACGTTTAGCGCCAGAATCTCCGGGATCGTGGTCGCCGTCTCGCTGATTGCTTCGTCGTCGACCCAGGTTACTGTTACGTCGTTAATCTTGGCGTACTTGCCGGGCGTGAACCAGAGCGTGCCTTCGACGGCCTGCGGCAGCGCACGGATATAGGTCGTGCCCGACATGTTGAGCCAGGTCTCGGTCACAACGAAGCCGTATCCGTTCCGGAAGATCGTCGCGCCAGTGATGTTCGTTTCTGCGAAGTCGATTGCGCCGGGCGCGATGACTGCGGCGGCGAGCAAGGTTGTTAACATCTCTTTCTCCAATGACTATGTGTCAAACGAAGAGGATACTGCCCAGTTTCCAATCTCGTTCGCTAAGGCGTCGGCACGTAGACCTTGAACTCGTACTTGAGCTCGACCCTTTCGCCAGGTTTCAGCTCCAGCGTCCACCTGATCTCCGAGTTCGGGTTCAAGCTTCGCAGCCCGGCCCTGTTCTTGATCGTCGTGCCGTCGCGGTCGGCCATGCTGACCTCGCCGACGAGCCACTTGGTCACTTTGACCGTCACCGTCTCCGACTTGTAGTTGACGACCTCGATCGTGCCCTTCGCGCTGACCAAGTCGTGCGCGCGCGTGTAGCTCGTCCTTTTGATCGCGGCTATCTCGCGGTCGACCTCCTGCTCGTCGAGGTCGGTCTGGATGTCGAGGGCCTTGGTGATCTTGAGGTGCGCCTTGCCCTTCGGGGCGACGTAGCTGAGCATGTCCTGGCCGATGATCTCGCCGTTCTTGAACGTCGTGGCCGCGGCCGTCGTCAGCGGGAAGCTGGTCGGGTTCTCAAACTCCAGCGTGTGCCAGACGTCGAACTTCTGCGCGATCGGCGCCGACACGTTGACGTTCGCGTTCTGCCACCAGCCGGTCTCCGGCAGGTCGAGCGTGTACACGTGCTCGTACTCCGCTTCCTCTTGGAACAGCACGTAGTATCCGCGCTCGCCGCGTTTCAGCGAAACGCCTTCTTGCGTGTAGAAGAACAGGTCTTCCAGTTGCATTCCTTCGAGCTGACCGACGTCGAACGGCTGGAAGCCGCCAGCATCCGCTCGCTGTTCTGCCATCCGGGCGCCTGCAAACACCGCGTTCTGCGTCAGAGCGCCGCCGCTTCCGGGGGCGCGAAGGCCCATCGACATCATTGCATTTAGAAACTGATCGATCGAATTGCCGCTCGACAGCGGGTCGAGAATGTTGATGAACCGCACGTGCGGGAAGCCGGTGATCAGGCGCACGTCCACGTCGTCGAGGTCTTGCGTGTCGTTCAAGATCGTCGCCTTCGAAGTTATCTTGAGCTTCTTCTCGTCGGTGATATCGACGTGGTACCCCGGCGCCCAAGTGAGCCCGCGTTCCAAAGAGATCGTGTACAAACTTCCGGCTCCCGTGGCACGGATGCGGAGGGCGTTCTTGCTGGTCTTGGTCGACTTTTGGAAGACAAGCTCGCCATCGCGCGACGTTATTCTTCGGACGGTGTTCTTGTGTACGCCGATGCGAGAGCCGTCTGCGAGCTGCAAGACCAGCAACGAGCCGTTGGCCGAGAGAATCGTCCCGGTGAGCGTGCGATTGAGCTCGCCGCTGCCCATTTCGAGCAGCAGCGTCCGCCCGACGTTCGCAGTCAGGAGTTCATCCAGCGAACTCAGGTCGGCCTGTCCGTCGGTTACGATCTTCGTCGAGACGACCGATTGGATCTTGATGCCGGATGACGCGGTCACCCACAGCGTGCCCAGGGTCGCGCCGCTCGGCTGCGCGATGAGTACTTCACCGGCTATGGGCAGCGGCGTCTCGCGCGTGATCACGGCGTAGCCGTTCTTGAACAGCGACGCGCCGACGATCTTGGATTCAACGACGTCCGGGTTGGGGGTAGAAATGGTGGTTGCAAGTAGCAGTGCTGTGATGTTCATGCTCGGGAGCCTCTAGTTCTCAATCTGTGTCGTCTCGCGGCCAGAAGTTCAAATCTCATTTCGTGATTGGGCCTATCCGAGGAACTCACGCGCATTTGCCAGTGCCTTTTCGCCGACCTCCTCTCCCGCGAGCAGGCGCGCGACCTCGCGGACGCGGCCATCGTCGCCCAGCCGCGTCAGCGTTGCGACGGCGCGCTGGTCAGATTCATCCTTTGTCAGCAAGAAGTGGTCGTCGGCAAGACCAGCGATCTGCGGCAGGTGGCTGATCACGATAACCTGGCAATCGGATGAGAGCTGTTTCAGTTTCTTGGCCGTTAGCGCAGCAGCCCTGCCGGAGAGCCCCGTGTCGAGCTCGTCGAAAATCAGCGTCGGCACGCCGGCCCGGCCCGCCGACGCTACCTTGACGGCCAGCATCAGCCGCGAAATCTCGCCGCCGCTCGCTATCTTGGCTAGCGGGCGCCGCTCTTCTCCGAGGCTGGCCGTAAAGAAGAACTCGACAGCGTCCGCCCCGGTTGCGTCCACTTCCTTTTCGGACATCCGAACTTCGAACTCGGCGTTCGGCATTGCCAGCTCGCGCGCGCCGTCTGTCACGAGCCTGCCAAATTCGGACGCCTTTTCCGAGCGAATCTTCGAGAGCTTCGCGGCTGATTTACTGAGAGCGCCTTCTGCTTCTCGCACGCGCTGAACAAGCGCCTCTTCCGATGCGTCGGCGTTGACAAGGCCTCCCAACTCTGCCTCCGCATCGGCAAGATGCTGCAGAACTCCCTCTTCGCTGTCGCCGTACTTTCGCCGCAGCGTCCTCAGCGCGTCGATTCTCCCTGCCGCAGCCTCCAAGCCGCCGGAATCCATGTCGAGCGCCGCAACGTATTTGCGCAGGTCCGTAGCGGCTTCCTCAAGCGAGAACAGAGAGTTCCTGATCGGCACGAGAATCGGCTCGACCTCCGGATCGAGCTGTGCGCTGGCTTCAAGACGGCGAATGTTCTCGCTCAGCAACTCTTGCGCAGATCGCTCGCCCTCGAACAAGCTCTGAAGCGCCTCGTTCGTCGACTGCGAAAGAGCCTCGGAGTGCTGCAGTCGGTTGAGCTGCGCTTCCAGCAGCTCCATCTCGCCAACGACAGGACGCAAGGACTCGATCTCCTCGATCTGGAACTTGAGCATATCGATGCGCTGTGCGGCGTCGCGCTGGCCTGTGCGCACCGTTTCGAGCTGTCGGCGCAATTCTTGCAGGCACGAAAAACCTTCGCTGACTGTGCGTCGAACCTCGGCTGCGGTCTCTCCGATCCAATCGTCCAGGAATTCGATCTGACGGTCAACGTCAAGCAAGGCCTGGTGGGCGTGCTGCCCGTGCAGGTCGACGAGCGTTGCACCAATGCTGCGAAGAGCGCCGATCGTCGCCAGTCGTCCGTTCAGCCGCACGGTTGAGCGACCGGCGGCGCTCACCTCGCGGTGGATAATCAGCGTCCCTTGGTCTAGTTCGACTCCGTGCGCCTCGCATGCGGAACGCCCTCGATCGTTGCCGCTCAGGTCGATAGAGAGGTTGACGATCGCTCGATCTGCGCCCGCTCGAACCAGCGACGCGTCCGCTCTGCCGCCCATCGCGAGGTCCAGTGCGTCGACGAGTAGCGACTTCCCGGCCCCCGTCTCACCGGTCAAGACCGTCAGGCCAGCCTCAAACGACACCTCGCAAGTGTCGATGATGCCGAGATCCTGAACGCTCAGCTCTCTGACCATAGTCGCATTGCAACGATACCCGCGTCCGCAGCGGTGTCAAAATACAAATAACCGTGGATCACGACAACGGCTCAAGGATCGCCCGTCGGGCTGTTGCGATTGCGCTCGGTTCGACGATAGTCGTCGTCGTTTTCAAGCTAGTCGCTGCGGCGGTGAGCGGGTCGATCAGCGTACTGGCAGAGGGCTTGCAGTCTCTGCTGGACGTGTTCATGTCGTTGCTGGCGCTCTGGGCGTTGCGGATCGCGGCTGCGCCGCCCGACCGGGACCACCCGTACGGGCACGGCAAGGCCGAGCTTCTCACAAGCGCGTTTCAGATGATTCTGGTCATCGTCACCGCCGGCATCATCATTTGGCAGGCTGCGATCAGGCTGAACGAGCCCAGGGACATCGACGTAGGCTGGGGCCTGTACGCGCTCGGGTACGCGGCGTTAGCCAACACCGCAGTGATGCTGTATCTGCGTCGGGTGCTGAAAAAGGCCAACTCGCCGGTGCTGGCTGGGGAGATCGAGCACCTTCGAGCCGACACCTTGGCGTCTGCCGGGATTTTCGCTGGACTCATCGCGTATTCGATCTTCGATTGGCAGCCCCTCGACGCTCTCATCGCGATCGGTTTCACCTTCATCGGTGGGTTTTTCGCGGTGCGGCAGTTGCGCCGGGTCATCCACCCGCTGATGGACGGTTCGCTGCCGCCCGGCGAGTTGAGGAAGATCGAGGAGGTCCTCGCAGCCCACCCGCGAGTGCTCGGTTTCCACAACGTGCAGACTCGCGAGGTCGGCAACAACCGCGTGGTCACGCTGCACACGCTACTGGACGATGACCTCAGTTTTGTCGACGCGCACGAAATTGCAGAGCAGATCGAGGACGAACTGAGCGTCAAACTAGGAGGCGCGTTCGTCACTTTACATTACGAGCCGTACAGAGCAGAGATAGAGCACAGGGAGCAGGAGCACGGCGCGAACGGCGATGGACGGAGCAAGCAATGACAGGTGAACTGAGAGCCCAGGGGATCGCGCTCTTTATCGCGCGGCTGGTTCTCGGCTCGCTCATGCTCTACTACGGGTTGCACAACGTATTCGGTCTGATGGATGGGCCTGGGATCGCATCTGCCGCCACAAAGTTCTCCGAGAACTTTGACGTCCATTCGTCGATCGGGTACGTCGCGTTCTACGGCCAACTCGCGGCGGGAGTTCTTTTGCTAGTCGGTTTTATGACGCGCATCGCTGGAATCTTCGTCGGCACGTTGATGACGATCGCCGCCGTCAAGGGAATTCGCGCAACTGAGACTCTGGTCATGACGACAAGCGAAGACGCTGTAGCGGCTGTCGGCTATCCGACAGCGCTGCTCGCGCTTTCGCTCATGTTGATCTTTCTCGGGGCGGGCATCTGGGCGGTCGATACGTTTCTTGTCGAGAACAGTAGGACCGGTCGCCGCGTCCGCCGGTCGCGAGAAGCATAATACGGAGCATGGCTACCACGGTCGGAGACGTCGCGGCGAAAGGCGTCTGCTGGGACTTAAGCGATCTTTTCAGCGGGGTTGACGATCCTCGGATCGAAGGGGCTTGGTCTGACCTGAACTCCCGCGCTGACGAGTTTGCGTCGAAGTACCGAGGCAAGGTCGCAAGCGGTGAGATGTCCGCCACCGAGCTTGCCGGCGCGATCAAAGAGCTTGAGACGATCTCGCAGGACGTCAGCAAGCCGATCACTTTCGGGCACCTGCTGTTCGCCGCAGATACCAGCGACCCGGCGTTCGGCGCTTTCATGCAGTCGCAGATGGAGAAGGGCTCGGAGCTTCAGATCAAGCTGATTTTCTTCGAACTCGAGCTTCAGAAAGCGGACCAGGCGTACATCGACGGGTGTCTGGCGGACGATGCGATGGCGAACTACGTCCATTTTGTGAACGTTGCCCGAACCTACACGCCACATATGCTGAGCGAGCCGGAGGAGGTGATCCTCGAAGAGACGGCGAACACCGGCTGTCGTGCCTGGGTGCGGCTGCACGACGAGCTGACCGCGAACCTAAAGTGCCCTTATCTTGACCCTGTGACAAAAGAGAGCAGGGATTTGAGCATTGAGGAGATCGGCAACCTGTTGCGAGAGGGCGACAGAGACGTGCGGCAGGCGGCGGCGGACGCTCTGACTGAAGGGATGCACAGCATCGAGAAGGTCATCGTCTACACCTATAACACTCTGCTCGCGGACAAGAAAGTCGGCGACCGCTTGCGCAAGCACGAGTACGCCGAGCACTCGCGCCACATGGCGAACGAACTCGACAAGGAGACGGTCGACCTCGTCATGCAACTGTGCCGCGAACGGTCGGACCTCGTCGAGCGGTATTACAACGTCAAGCGCGAGATCCTCGGCCTAAAGGAGTTGACGCACGTCGACCGGTACGCGCCCTTATTCGAAACCAAAGAGAAGGTCGCCTGGGACGCGGCAAGGAAGATCGTGCTCGACTCGTTCGGCGAGTTCAGCGCACCGATGGCAGAGAGAGGCAAGGAGTTCTTCGACAACAGTTGGATCGAAGCGGAGCCGCGCGACGGCAAGACGGGCGGCGCGTTCTGCAGCTACATCACCGCCGACCTTCACCCGGTCATCCTGATGACGTATCTCGGGAAGCTCGGCGACGTGATGACGCTCGCGCACGAGTTGGGGCACGGGGTCCACGCTTCGTTCAGCCGCGACCAGACGGAGTTCAACTATCACGGCACTCTGCCGTTGGCCGAACTGGCTTCTATCTTCGGCGAGATGCTCGTTTTCGAGAACATCATCAAGGGTGCGAGTACGAAAGACAAGCTCGCGCTCTACGCCGAGAAGATCGAGGGGGTCTTTGCGAGCGTACACAGGCAGGCGGCGATGTTCCGGTTCGAGCAACGGTGCCATACGTTGCGCCGCGAGGAAGGCGAGCTGAGCAGCGAGCAGTTCCGCGAGATCTGGCAGGACGAGATGCAGTCGATGTTCGGCAGCGCCGTGAAGCTCGGCGGCCAGCACGAGTGCTGGTGGCTGTACGTCGGCCACTTCTTCTTCGCGCCGTTCTACGTCTATGCGTACTCTTTCGGCGAACTGCTGACCCTCTCGATCTATCAGATGGCGAAAAAGGAAGGGCCGGAGTTCGCCGCCAAGTACGAGCAAGTCCTGCGGCTCGGCGGCTCGAAGACTCCGCCCGAGCTGATGTCGATCCTCGGCGTCGACCTGCACAGCCGCGACTTCTGGGTCGGCGGTTTCCAGGCGATCGAAGCGATGGTCGGCGAGGCTGAAAAGCTGTGGGGCGAGGTCGGTTCGGATTAGTTCGGGTTCGTTCGGATTGGTACGGATTAGCTCGGAACTCAAGACTCGGGACTCGGGACTAGAGACTCGGGCCTGACCGCGGCACGCCTTCGACCCGCTCCGAATCCCTCCCCAGGCCTACCAGCCAACGTCTGTCTCGCACTTTCGTGGCCGGGGGAGGTTAGGTGGGGGCTTGGTCGTGTTTGGACTGAGAGTCCAAAGGCCGGGATGCGGACTGGAGAGTCCGCGCTCCTTGGGTCGCGCCGACAGACCCTGTCGGGCCTGACGGTGGCAGGCGCTCAGGGGGTAAAAGACAGGGAGTTTCCACTCTGGAGAGAAATATGAGCACCGGTACTACCACGAGTTTCAGAGAACTGACCAAGACGCGCCTGCAAGGCTCGCTGGACCGATACAGGAAGGACATCAAGCACTTCACCGACGAGCAGTTCGCCTCCTGCCCCGGCGGAGAAGCGCGCTCGCCGCTCGCCATCACCGCCGAGGTCGGCTTGTTCAACCATGCCTGCGCCAAGATCATTTCTGGCGAAGATATGCCCGAAATGACCGAACAAGCGATTGGCGAGGTGATGGCTTCTATCGACACGCGCGAAAAAGCGACTGAGAAACTGATCAGCGGCACAGCAGCGCTCGAAACGGCGATCGTGGCCGCGTCCGACGACGACTACCAGAACGAGGTCAAGGCGCCTTGGGGACAGACCGTCACCAAGCAGTACATGGCAGAGGCGTGCTGCATGCATATGGACTACCACGACGGCCAGCTCAACATCATCCAGTGCATGAACGGCGACACGACCGTACACTGGATGGAAGAGTAGCCGCGCCGAGACGGGCGGCGAATCCGTCCGCAAGTACAGAAGAACGGAATCTTCGCCATGAACCGCCGCACCAAGATCGTCTGCACTCTAGGCCCTGCCGTGAACTCGCGGCAGGGCGTCGCATCTCTGATTGAGGCAGGCATGAACGTCGCCCGCTTCAACTGCAGCCACGGCGACTGGGACACCAAGGGGCGATGGGCGACTTGGATTCGAGAGTGCGAGCCGACGTTGGCCCCCATCGCCATAATGGTCGATCTGCAGGGGCCGAAGTTCCGAATCGGGCCAATGCCGAACGGCTCGTTGGAGGTTCACGCCGGCGAACTGCTCACGATTGGAAGGTCGGAGGAATCTACGCTTCAGATTGAGCGCGACGACGTGTGGGAGGCGATGGAGCCTGGGGACAGTCTCTTGCTCGGCGATGGCGAGGTCCAGATACAGATCGACGACCGCGATGGCGAGCATTTCAACTGTACGGCGCAGTGCGACGGCACGGTCCGCTCGAGGCAGGGTCTCACGGTCGTCGGCAAGGTGTTCGACACTCCGGCGCTGACAGAGCAAGACCGGAAGGACGTCGAATCAGCGCTCAACGTCGATGCTGACTTCATAGCGTTGAGCTATGTCCGGCGGGCCTCCGACTTGCGCGACCTGCGACTGCTCGTAGACAAGCGCGACACCACGGTGCGGCTGGTCGCGAAAATCGAGACCAAAGAGGCGCTCGACGACCTGGACGAAATCCTCAAGATCGCGGACGTCGTCATGGTCGCTCGCGGAGACTTGGGCCTCCAGATGGAGCTTGAAGAGGTGCCGGTCGCGCAGAAGAAGATCATCAGAATGTGCAACGCGTGCGGAGTGCCGGTGATCACTGCCACTCAAATGCTCGAAAGCATGATGCACTCCCCGCGCCCGACAAGGGCCGAGGCGAGCGACGTTGCCAACGCGATCCTGGACGGAACGGACGCCGTGATGCTGAGCGCCGAGACGGCTACGGGCGAGCACGCGATCGAAGCGACTAAGACGATGGGCGAAATCGCAACGCGCGGAGAGTCGCTGCTAGACCACGCTCGTCTGATGTCGCGCGGCTCCGAAAGCATGGCGAACAAGGATACGGACTCCGTCGCCAACGCCGCCGTGCATATCGCGGCGTCGCTGAGCGTTCAAGCGATCGTGACGACCTCCAGCAGCGGCATGACACCCGTGCTGGTCAGTCGATACCGCCCAGCGGTACCGATCTGGTGCGTCACGTGGAACGTGCGCACTCAGCGTCAAATGGCGATGGTGTGGGGCGTAGAAGCGGTTTTGGTCGAACTCCCGACAGGCACGGATGAGTCTATCGAACGGGCGATCGAGGCCCTTTTGGACCTAGGATTGCTCAAGGTCAAGGACAAAATCGTCGTGACAGCTGGGGTGCCAGTCGGCGCACCGGGGCACACGAACCTGATTTTGGTCAGGAACGTTTGATACAATAGGCAGATAGAGGCAGCCATGGATGGCAAAAGCGAAAACCTGCGCAAGTTCGGATTCGGAGTGCTCATGGTTCTCGTTGCTTCCGCAGTAGGCTTCTATCTGAGTCGCGAGCCGTGGGCGGCGTTTGCGGAAGAGCGGGTCAAAGAGCGAGAGACTGTGGATTCGATGCGAGAGATTGAAGAGAGACGGGCCGACCTGGTGCGCCAGCGGGCGAAGTACAACAGCAGCTCGGGAAAGGAGGAGCTTGCGCGCAGTCGGGGCTTTCAGCGCGTGGGCGAAGAGCCCGTCGAGGTTGCGCCGTGATCGCCACCGTCATAGCCCTCGCCGCCATCCAGCACACCTTGCGAATTGAGTTCGTGGTTGGGGCGACGCACAAGTACGAGCAGCGGCTGAGGTACGTCTCGGAGGACGCGACCGAGATGCTCGAGTTCGTCACCGACCTGACTTACGAAGTTGCCGAAATCGACCCGACCGGTATGGCCAAGATTCGAGTTGGCCGCTTGCTGACCGAGACGATCGTAGACGGTGAGTCGTTCCCTCAGAAAGACCCAAAAGCTGTGAATTGGACCGAGGAGCGGCGCAGTCCTCGCGGAGACGTATACGACCGTACCTTGACCGGATCCGACGGCCTTCTCAGGGCAAGGATCGAGAGGCTGTCAGACATTCAGTTCGACGCGGAGTCGATCGAGATAGGCGGGACGTGGACGTTTGAGTGGCCCGACGACGATCCGAACGGTCTGCCTGGCGCGGTCTGGAGCTACAGGCTGGAGAGCGTCATCGAAGGCGTCGCTGAGATCTTCGTCGGCTACTCGGAACTCGGCGTTCTGCCCCCGATCACGGCGCGCGGCCTCGTCAAGGTGGACGCTGAAACCGGCTGGATCATCAGCTACGAACTGGACGCCAAACACCTGATCGTGCCAGGTGACGACGAGCGGATGCCGATGATCCTTAGGATGACCTTGATCCGCAAGGACGCCGATTCGAGCTAGATTGGTATCCTAGGGCCGCATGAGGCGGCACACCTCGCATTCACCGCAGAAGGGTTGGGCCCAACTATGATCGCTCAGGCCCGCGCGGCAACGCTCTCCGGGATCGACGCCCTGCCGGTAGACGTCGAAGTCGACATCCAGGGCTACCCGGTCAAGTTCGTCTTGGTCGGACTGCCGGACAAGGCCGTCCAAGAGAGCGCAGAGCGCGTATACACGGCGATCCGCAACAGCGAACTGGTGTTCCCCTCGAACCGCGTAGTCTGCAACCTCGCCCCCGGTGACATCCGGAAGGAAGGGCCTGCGCTCGACCTGCCGATCGCGGTCGCCGTGCTTGCGGCGAGTGGTCAGATCCCTTCGGGCAGCTTCGACGACACCGTCTTCATGGGCGAGTTGGGGCTCGACGGAGCGTTGCGACATGTGGACGGCTCTGTTAATGTGTCGCTGATGTGTCGCAATATGGGCGTCAGCCGACTGATCGTTCCACAGAAGAACGCGGCGGAGGCGGCGATCTCCGACGGCGTCGAAGTGTTCGGCATGAAGAGCCTGCTGGACGTCGTCGAGCTGTTGAACGGTTCGACCGATTTCAAGCCGTTCGAGCACGCGCTGGCAGCTTCTATAAAGCGACCGGAGTACGACGTCGACTACGCGGACGTGAAAGGGCAGAAGCACGGGATTCGCGTTCTGGAAATCGCTGCTGCGGGCGGCCACAACGTCTTGATGGTCGGCCCGCCGGGCAGCGGCAAGACGATGCTCGCGCGGCGTCTGCCGACGATCCTCCCGCTGCTGGAGCTGGACGAGAGCATCGAGGTCACGCGCATCTACTCCGCTGCCGGCGAGAAGAGCGGGCGCGAGGGCTTGATTTGGGAAAGGCCGTTCCAGTCGCCGCACCACACCTCCAGCTACGCCGCGATCGTAGGCGGAGGCAAACACCCGAAGCCGGGTCAGATTAGCCTCGCACACAACGGCGTTCTGTTCCTGGACGAGATGCCGGAGTTCAACCGCGAAGTTTTGGAGGCGCTGCGCCAACCGCTGGAGGACGGCGTCATCACGGTCGCGCGAGTCGAGGCTTCCATGACCTTCCCGGCAGACACCATCCTCATCGGCGCGATGAACCCTTGCCCGTGCGGCTACAAGGGGTACCCGGAGGAGAAGTGCGTCGGCGCTGCAGCCTGCGAGCGGTACGCGGGCAAGATCAGCGGGCCGCTGCTCGACCGGATCGACCTGCACATTTCTGTCCCGCGCTTGAAGCCCGAAGAGCTGACTGACAAGCCGACCGGCGAAGCGAGCGAGGTGATCCGCGAGCGGGTTTCTGCGGCTCGGCAGCGGCAGTACAAGCGCCTCGGCGGCCAGCGCATCAACGCCAAAATGACGCCCTCCGAGACCCGCGAGATCATCGCCATGGACGACGAGTGCATGGAGTTCATGAAGCTCGTGTCGGCAAAGATGGCGCTCTCGGCCCGAGTTTTCGACCGAATGCTGAAAGTCGCCCGCACGATCGCCGATCTAGCTGGCGACGAGCAGGTGCGCAAAGACCACCTGAGCGAAGCCGTGCAGTATCGCGTGACTGGTTAGCTCGGAGGTTCGGGGGTTCGGATAACTGCCAACTGCCAACTGCCAACTGCCAACTGCCAACGATCCCTCGACCCTGGCCCCCGGAACGTGGCCCCGCAGTTCCCTCTCCCTTGGGGGAGGGCTAGGGAGGGGGTGCGAACAGTAAAAGTCCTTTCCGAATAGAAATACGGCGGCGGAACGCAAGCGCGTTGTCGCGGGCGGGGGCGTTCGGATTTGTTCGGGATCGACCCTTGACCCTCAATCCGCCCATGCCGGCGAAGATCGTCGTATAATAACAGGCGAAGGAGACAAGAGATGCTAATAGGAGCGTTGTTCGTACTCGTTGCGCAGCAACAGGATGAGGTCTGGATCGGGACGGTGTACCCCGAGACGCACCCGCCTATCGTGCGCGACCGCGTCGAGTTCACGAAGAAGTTCGACCAGATCGAAAAGGGGCTGACGATGCGACAGGTGCGTTCGATCCTCGGCCCGCCGGATGACGTGCTGGAAGAGGACGAGTGGAATTGGGGCATGTATCCCACTGCGACTGTTTGGAAGTACGGATCGACCGGCAAGCATATGCTTGGCACTTATGGGAGAGTCGTATTCGAGAAAAACGCCGTTGACTCGTTCACGGAGGGGGTCGCGAAAAGAAATTTGGAAGATGAGGCGGCTCTTATCCAGGCGATGCAGTCGATGTGGCTCTACGGATTCTACAGCAATCCGTTCCGGCAGTTGAACGCCGGCCTGGACCGTCTTCGCGCTGCAAACGCATTGATAGAGCTTGGCGAAGATGGCGCCCGGATAGCGCTACAGGAGTATTCGCGAGAAGCTTCCTATCGGTATGGCGATGGGATACCACTGTTGATAGAGATGCTGTTTCTTCCAGATGGGATACAGGAAGCCGCTGCTCCCGAAGGATTGCGTCAGAAGTGGATAGTAGCGGGCGGCGTGCCTTTCCTGATGGCGGGTGGAATGTTTCGCGGGAACGGTTACAACGCAGTCTCTCACTATGACAGCTTGCTCAAGGCCAACAGATTTCGTCAAAGCCGGTTTCGACCTGATGACGACCTAAGCGAAATCGGGGAACTGGCAGGAGCCGTTCTCGCGAAGGGTGAAGATCGCGCGATCGCGTTGCTTGGAGTGCAGTTGATCGACCTCTTGTCTTCCGTATTTGAGCCTCCTGCCGGGATGGATATTGACGTCGTGTCAGGAAAAGCCAGCGCTCGGCTGCCAGAGCTCGTCGCTGACATGCGCGCTGTCAAAGTGAAGTGGGATGTCGAGCGCCAGGCCTTCCGGCCGGCGAACGGTCGCATGCTGGAACGTGGCAGGCCGCTGTACAAGGTGTTTCGCTGGATTCCGGACCCGATTCGCGATTCAGGCGTCGAGATTCAGGTAGTTCGAGAGAGCGAGTCGATCATTGAGATTCGATTGACTCGTGTCGTCCCAGCGAGCACTAGAAGACCGTCCGTTCCGTCGCTGACGTTGCTGGTCGAAGAATCCGAAGGTGACCATAAGCTCTTGGGATACGCAAAGACGTTTGAGGGTAGGCAGCCCTTGATCGACAAACTTTCGGAGGGAAGAGAGTTCAAGCAGAAGGTATGGGACAAGGGTGTTGGCGAATACGTGGCCGACAACCTCTACGACAAGACCCGCTGGAGCTACTGGACAGGGGTTCGTCCTCGATTCGGCGCCGGGTCGTCCGGATCAAGCCGGCTTGAGGAGAATCCGCGACTATTCGAAAAGAGTTCAATGTCGTTGGAGCTGGGTGCCCAACCGTTCCGGCTGAGGGTAATCGTGGATGGACAAATGTTCGTCAGCCCGATCTTGCGACCGTAGCGTTCGCTCTCCGCTACAATGTAGCCAGCATGAACAGGGGCGTAGCGGTCTTGCTCATCTTGTTCTCCTGCGGGCTTGCCTCGGCGCAGGTTCCCGAGCCCGCGACGTTCGATGGCGCGACCTGGGCGGGGGTCACTCTCGGTGTCACGCGGGACGCCGACGTCAAGCGGATGCTCCCGGCTGGCAAGGGTGCGATCTGGCCGGAGGCGCTCAAGATCCGGACCGACGACCCCGACCTGTTGATCGACGTCCTGCTCGATGGACGTGGCGCGGACGCCATCGCGCAGGCAGTGCTTTTCAGATACGAAATCGCTGGCCCTAAGATCGAAACGCTGGAAGAGCAATTCGGGGAAAGGCCCGTGCTCTGGTACCACAACGTGCGGCGCGAGGCTTGGCACCTCGCGGTGTTCGCCAAGCGGGGGGTCGTGCTCGTGATGAAGGGCGAAGACGACAACCCGCGAACGCGCGCAGTAGTTCTTTGCCTGCGCGAGCGGCTTCCGCTCATGCTGGCCGGATTTTCGACGAAGCCGACAAAGATCATCGAGGACGACCCCGGCAAGAACTGGAATCGCGTCATCTCGGTCGGTCGGTTCACATGGTCGTTCAATCCATCCAGGGCGTTCGACTGGGAGTCCGTCCGGCCAGATATTGAGCGAGAGATCGCGTTCAAGAGCACCGGCCCGCGCGTCGTCTTCATTCGGTCGGGGCCAAACGTCTATGAAGTCTCGGGCAGCTCGACTGAGGGTGACTCCGGCCTGCTGGTCGAGGTCGCGGTCAAGCTCGAAGCACAGACGCCGTACGGTTTGGTCTCTGCGACGGCTACGGCGACCGAGATGACGAAAAGGCTGACCGCCCCGGTTCTCATCGGCCTAGTAGGCGCCGCAGTCTCAGCGGTCAACAGCAACATGGCGCGACAGGTCAATGCCCTTCGGTTCGGCGAGCCGGAGGTCCACACGCGTGCGGCGATGGAGCGGCTGTTGCTGATGTCCTCGCTTCCGGACGGGCCATCATAGCCGCCAACCAATTCCTCCCCAGGCCCACGGGGATCACGCTCGAACAAAACCGTCGTGGCCGGGGGAGGCTAGGAGGGGGCAGCAGAGATCGCGTCGCTCGTAAACCCTCACCCTAGCCCTCTCCCTAGGCTTAGGGAGAGGGGACTTTCCGTGCCGGTTCGTCAGCGTTCGCACGGCCCGATGAACCATTTGCCAACGACTGAACACCTAAAGACAGGCAACCGGAAATGGCTCAAGAACTGTTCGACGTCAACACGCTGAAGATCGCAAAGCCGTGTACCGCCCGCTGGTCGGAGATGGAAGGCGACGAGCGCGCCAGATTTTGCGGCCAGTGCAAGAAGAGCGTCTACAACGTCGCGGGCATGACGCGGCTAGAGGTGAGCGAACTCATACAGTCTAGCCGGACGATGCCGTGCATGCGCCTTCGGCGGCGTGCAGACGGCACAGTGATGACGGGCGACTGCCCGGTCGGCCAACGAACGATTTGGAAGCGTGTATTCGTCGTCAGCCTTGTTGCCGCAGGCGTGTTTTTATCGTCTGTCGGGCTAACGAAGCGATTGGAGTCAATGCGCGCCGCGAACGGAGCGGAACCAGAAAACCTGGTTGACGTAGCGCGTCACGTGCCCATTTTAGGCGGAGCCATAAACGTGCTTTGGCCAGTCTCTCCGCCCCCGCCGGTCACCTTGCCAGTAGCCGTGCCGACTCACGAGACGGTACTGATGGGCGTTATCGAATTGCCCTAGCAGCGCGACAAAGTCGAACAGGCTACGGTGCTCGTCTTGAGTGCGCAGAGGTATCGTTAAGCATATGCCGCTGACACGGTGGCTTTCTCTCTTCGCCTTGGTCTTGATATCCGTTTCGGGGTTCGCTCAGAACCTACCGGAGCGCGTCCTGCTTGTGCCTATCGACGACCGGCCAGCGACCACGCAGTTCGCCCAGATGATCGGCGAGATGGCGGGCGTCGAGATCGTGCTGCCGCCCAAGAGCATCCTCGGCAAGTTCAAACAGCCGGGCTGGCCGGAGGAGATCATCGCGTGGATGGGCCGCGAGGACATCTCGCAGTACGAAGCGGTGATCATCAGCGCCGATATGCTGGCCTACGGCGGCTTGATCGCGAGCCGCACCGATCGCAGCAGCTACAGGCTGGCGATCAAGCGCCTGCGGCTGTTCTGGAAGCTCAGAAAGACCGCCCCGCACACCAAGTTCTACGCGTTCTCCGCCGTCATGAGGCTAGCGCCGACCGCGACGAACGAGACGACCGACTGGATGCTCGACATGGCGCGATACTCCGTCGAGACGGAGAAGTACCGCACCTCGAAGACCTCGGCTCGCAGGCGCACGCTCGCCAACCTGCGAAGACGAATACCGAGGGGCGAGATAGCTCGGTACGAGAAAGTCCGCGCGAGGAACCACAAGGTTCAAGAGGAGCTGGTGCGCATGACGGCGTTCGGCGTGTTCGACTACCTGATCTTCGGGCAGGACGACGCCCAGGCCCAAGGGCCGCACGTCCGAGAGACCAAACGGCTGAAGCAGATGTCCCGCAACCTGAAAATCGAGCACCGCGTGTACTTCGCCGAGGGGATCGACCAGCACTCGAACATCCTGGTCAGCAGGGCGCTGCTTCAGCACTCGGGCTGGTCGCCGAGGGTGCGGATCGTGTTCGCGGACGACGACGCCACCGGGCGCATCGCCGCCTATGAGAGCGAGTCGATCGTTGCGAGCCTGCGCGGCCAGCTAGTCGTCTCCGGCGCGACTCCGGTCGAGGCCAGCGATCCGTTCGACTACTCGCTCTACGTCAACACGCCGGACTCCGACGACTTGCGGCTGCAGGTGTTCCTCGATTCGCTCAAGAGTGAGATGGATCAGGGGTTTCCGGTCGCGGTAGCCGACATCAACCTTGGCAAGACCGGCACCGGCGATCCCGCGCTCTTCAACGTCGTGACCGAGGAGGGAAGAGCGACGCGCCTCCTCGCCTACGCGGGCTGGAACACCGCCGGAAACACGATGGGCACCGCGATTCCTGCAGCAAACGTGTATCTGCTCGCTCGCAAGGAGCAGGTCGATCCGCTCATCCGCGAGGTCGGCATGCGGAAGTTCGTCCTCCACCGTCTGGTCAACGACTTCGAGTACCACAACTTTGTGCGTCCCGAGGCGTATCGGATGGTCAAGGAGATGCCTGGGGCGACAAAGGCAGAGGCGTACGGCGACGACTTCGACAAGCTGAACGAATACGTCTCCGCCGGCATGCGCGAGAGGCTGCTCGAGCAGTTCAGCCAGCAGCTTTTGGGCACGCGCTTCTTCGTCGGAAGCCGCCAGTTTGAGATCGTCGGTCTCAAGGACGTCAACGTTTATCTCCCATGGCCACGCGCCTACGAGGTGCGGCTCGAATTCGACGTTGAAACCCGCGAGATCGTTCCTGATCCGTCGGGCGGCAGCGGCGGTGGCTCAGTTCAAACAAGTAGACATAAGGTAACCTGTTCAGCATGATCGCGCGGCTCCGTGGTGAGGTTATCGAAGTGAGCGGCGATCGGGTCGTCATCGAAGCTGGAGGCGTCGGGTACGAGGTGTTCGCGCCGCAGCCCGTGTTGCTGATGAACTCGACGATCGGCGCTCCTGCGACCCTGTACATTCGCCAGGTGTTCCGCGATGACGGCCAGTACCTGTACGGCTTTCAGAACCCGGACCAACGGGCGCTTTTCGACCTCGTGACCGACGTTAGGGGGTGCGGGCCTAAGCTGGGGCTGTCCCTTCTGAGCGAGCTTGGCGAGCACGGCCTTGCCAACGCTGTGGTGTCGCAGGACGCGAAGATGCTCGTGCGGGCATCGGGGGTCGGCCCACGGCTCGCCGAGCGGATCAACGTCGACCTGAAGGACAAGATTCAGGAGTTCGTCGTCATGCAGAAGGCGGTCGTAGCAATGGGCGGCTCGCAGGAGGATGAGGTTGTCGACGCACTGGTCGCGCTCGGTTACCGACGCCAAGAGGCAGAGTACGCCGCATCGGACGCTCGGCGCGACGCCGAAGACGTGGAAGGGCAGCTGAGAGCCGCTCTCAGGAGCCTTCAGCGATGAGCCGAGTCGAAGAGCTCGACCCGCGCCGCAAGCAGGAGGACGTCGTCGCCGAGGTCAGTCTCCGACCGAGGACGCTTGCCGAGTTCATCGGGCAAGAGAAGATGAAGTCCAACCTGAACGTGTTCTTGACCGCAGCGCAGCAGCGCTCCGAGCCGATCGATCACATGCTGTTGTATGGGCCGCCCGGACTCGGCAAAACAACGCTCGCGCACATCGTCGCCATCGAGATGGGCGCCGAACTCCACGTTACCAGTGGGCCTGCGGTCGAACGCCCGGGCGATCTGGTCGGCATTCTCACGAACCTCGAACCCGGCGCGGTGCTGTTCATCGACGAGATTCATCGGCTCTCCCGCCCGGTCGAGGAGATTCTGTACCCTGCGATGGAAGACCGGAAGGTCGACATCATGATCGGCAAGGGGCCTGCGGCGCGATCGATCCGCTTGGACGTTCCGCCTCTCACGGTGATCGGCGCGACTACACGGCAGGGGCTGCTCACTGGACCGTTGCGGGCACGGTTCGGCATCGTTTTCAACTTCGGTTTCTACGAACCGCACGAGCTGCTCGAAATAGTCAAGCGCTCATCGTCGCTGCTTAAGTTTTCGGTTGATGGGCCGGGTGGAGAAGAGATCGCGCGGCGAGCGCGCGGAACTCCGCGCATCGCCAACCGCTTGCTCCGGCGCGTTCGAGATTTCGCGCAGGTCGATGGGCTGGAAACGATCGGAGTGCAGATCGCCGACAAGGCTCTTTCGGCTCTTGAGGTAGACGGTTTTGGGTTGGACCGAGTTGACCGCACGCTGCTGCGCGTGATCATCGAGAAGTACTCCGGCGGTCCGGTCGGGCTTGATACGCTGGCGGCTTCGACCGGCGAGGACGCCCAGACGATCGAGGACGTCTACGAGCCGTTCCTGCTGCAACAAGGCTTCATCGCCCGCACTCCGCGCGGTCGCACAGCGACCAAGTCCGCGTACGAGCACCTTGGGATCAAAGTGCCGAAGAAGGGGTTCGGGGACTCAGCCCTCTTCGACTAGCTCGCCGACTTCAAACGAGTCCAAGTCTTCGCCGAAAACGATCGGGCCGTCGTACCATCGCTCGATTTCGTCGACCAAGTCTCCCTCGCTGACACCCCACATCAGCTGATGGGTCAGCACGAGCAACCGAGGGCGCACTTGCGCAGCGATCTCGCCAAGTTCCGATGCCGACGTGTGGACGGCTTCGTGGTACGTTCTCCAATCAGCCGGACGCGATTTCAGGCCAGCAGAGGAGTACACCTCGTGAACCAAGATAGCTGCACCCGCGTAGTTCTCCTCGATCCCGTCATACGGAGCTGTATCGCCTGAGACAACAACGGTGCCCGCCGCCGTCTCAACTCGGTACCCGTAAGCTGGCCAGCTGCCGTGCGCGGAAGCGAAGCAGGTCACCTCGATTTCGCCGATCTGGGCAGAATCTCCCGGCTCCATTTCAGTGGAGTCCATGCCAAACCCAGCGACGGCCGTAGGCTCCAAACCGTCGCTCCGCTCACGGAGGTCGGCCTGATACGCGGTCCACAACCCGTCACCCAACGCCGCAACACCTGGAGGGCCGAACAGGCGAAGCTCGCCAGTGCGACCCAGCACGGGCGGCGTCAGCCACAGGTCTGCAAGCCCCGCAGTGTGGTCGGAGTGCAGGTGCGTCAAAAACACTGTATCAAGCTGCTGAGCGGCGAACCCGGCCTGCAAAGCCCGTCTCACCACACCTGGACCTGCGTCGATGAGAACGAGATCATCGCCATTCGATATCGCGAGCGCGGAACCCATTCGGTCAGGTTCAGCGTTCGGAGTGCCGGTACCGAGCAGCGTCAGCCGCATGGCCCACTGTACTCAATCACAGAGTGAACCAAACGAAGGAACTGGCGTCTTCCTTGGCAGGGCGCACCGCCCACTACGGAGATTTAATGATGAAGAGCAATTTACGAGGAACGATCCTCAGCATCGCAGGCATAGCTGCGCTGTCAGTGGCGATCACGATGGGCGTAGCCAATGCGCAAGGCCAGGTTTCAGACCGAGCTGGCCAGAACCAGCTCCAGCGCGGCCAACAGCGCGGGATGCCGCCGCAGATGATGGGCGGAGGCGGACAGGCCGTGATGCTTCAGGATGGCCAAAACCTGTACATCCTGCAGGGCAACCGGATCTACAAACTGAGCAAGTCCGACCTTGACGTCGTCGCTCTGGGCAACCTGCCGATGGGAATGCGCGGCCAGCGAGATGCAGGCCCGCGGGATCGGGTCCGACCGCCGGAGCCTCTTGAGCCGCCAGCGAGCATCGATCCACCTCTGGAATAATCAATGGCGTGAGCCAGATTCCCGCTCGACGGGCTATCGTAATCGTTCTGGACGGCTGTGGGGCGGGGGCCGCTCCCGACGCAGCCGAGTTCGGCGACCACGATAGCCCGTCGACTGTTCTGCACGTTTGGGAGCACGTCGGCGGTTTCCATGCGCCAAACCTAGAGAGGGTTGGGTTTCTCGCCGCGTGCGGGATAGGCGACGCCCCGTCGGGGCGGTACGGAAGGCTCCGCGAACTCAGTCAAGGGAAGGACTCGGTCACCGGGCACTGGGAGATGATGGGGGTCGTCACCGAGACGCCGTTCCCGACCTACCCTTCCGGCTTTCCGCAAGAACTGATCCGGGAGTTTGAAGAAAAGATCGGCAAAAAGACGCTCGGCAACTATCCCGCGAGCGGCACTGTGATCATCCAAGATCTCGGCGCGAAGCACGCTCGGACTGGCCAGCCGATCGTCTACACGAGCGCAGACAGCGTGTTCCAGATCGCGTGCCACGAATCAGTTATCCCCATTGACCGGCTGTATGAAATGTGCAGGATTGCCAGGAAACTGTGTAAAGAACCGTACAATCTTCAGCGTATCATCGCCCGCCCGTTCGTCGGCTCTGTTGATGACGGATTCACGCGAACGGGGAACAGAAAGGACTTCCCCCTTCCGCCGCCGCCAAACCTAGTCGATGAGATCGGGGACGTCTACGGCCTCGGCGTTGTGCCGGATCTGTTCGGTGGCCGCGGCTTCCGCGATGTCCCGCGCACGCAGAACAACAGGGAGCACGAAACGGCGCTGTGGCAGGCGCTCGACTCCGACGCGCGGTTTATCTTCGCCAACTTCGAGGACTTCGACATGCTGTACGGCCACCGCAACGACCCTGACGGGTTTGCGCGATGCCTCGAGGAGTTCGACGTCACGCTCGGCAAGATCATCTCGCTGCTAACCGATGGCGACCTCCTCATCCTGACCGCCGACCACGGCAACGACCCAACCGACGCTTCGACCGACCACTCACGCGAGTACGTCCCGGTAGCGCTGGTTGGCGAAGGCATCGAACCCAAGAACCTCGGCGACACAGACGGCATGACCGCCATCGGCGCCACCGTCGCAGCGCACCTCGGCCTCGACTGGCCAGCCGGACAGCGACTCTTCTGAGCAATACTCGTCAGAACCCTGTACTTGGGACTGTCAGAAGGGAGGGCGAGCGTCCCCGCGAGCCGCGCCTGTAACTCACGGGCTATCGCGCCGTTCGTCTTTTGAAGTGCGAGGGATCACGGTCTAGGGTCTAGGGTCAAGAGGCGAATCCGAACAAACCCGAACAAACCGAATAAATCCGAACCAGTCCGAACCAATCCGAACTCCCGAGCCAAAAGGAAACTGGTCGGGGCGGCGAGATTTGAACTCGCGGCCTCTACACCCCCAGTGTAGCGCTCTACCAAGCTGAGCCACGCCCCGACGCGGGCAGTCAGGATACCTGTCCCGACTACCACACGCGAAAGACGCTACGAGCCGGAGCTCGGAGGCACGATGAGCGGCGTGCGCCCGTGCCTGAAGAAATAGTCCCATGCGCGGTTCAACGTCGGCACCGTCGCGCCAGCGAGGTACGCCGGATCGGCGGCACCCGCTTTCTCCATCTGTGCCACGCCTTCGAACGATTGACCGGTAAGGGAGAGCGCGAGTGCCAGGGTGTTATGCGCCGCACCGTATTCGGGACCGGCTTGGACGGCCGCCTGCGCGAAGCGGAGCGCGTCGTCGAGCTCGTCCCTGTACAGGTAAATCAGCGCCTGTGCGGTCAACGCCTCAAACGACTCTGGCCTCGCGATGAGCGCCGCCTGGGTGAACGCTTCGGCAAAGCGAAGCTGATACGCCTTCTCCTTGCCAGTCAGAGCGTTGGCGACGAGGAACGAGAGCGCTTGGTTTGCGCGCTCGATGTACATGTCGTACATCGCGGGATCGGCGAGTAGAGCGGCTTGAAACGCTTTCTCGCTGAGTTGGAACTGGTTCTGCCTGTAGTACATCGCCGCCAAGTAGTAGTTTGTGATCGGGCTTTGCCCTTCGGATGTCGCGAGTGAGCGAGTGATCTGCTGCAGCGCCCCGCCACGGCCTCGCCTCAAAGCCAGATAGGCTTGCGTCGTCCTCACGCCGAGGCTGCCCGCGTCCTCAAGAATCGCCTCGCGCTCAGCGTCGAGCGCCGCCTGATCCTCACCCAGATGTTCCATGAGGATCGCTTTGAGCGAGTACCCGTAAGCGTCGGGATACCCTTCGCGCTCATGCTCTCTAAGCGATCGCAGCGCGGCCTGGGTCCTGCCCGCCCTGATCTGCGCATAAATGATCCGATTTGCGATGGCGTTGTCGTCTGGATTCTTCAGCATCGGCGAACTAAGCTCTCCGATCGCGGTCGAGTAACGACCTGTTGAGATGAGCGTGTCGACGTAGGCGAACCACTCCGGCCCGCCGTCCTTGCCAGCCGCAGCCTGAGCAGCGGTTTCGATTTGTGCTTCGAGCACTTCCATCCGCGCCTCGGTCGCCATCTTCATCGCCGAGGCGAGCGTATCCAGTGCTTGATCGCGATCCATGCCCGACTCGACTGCGCTGAACGCCTGCCGCAGTCCGATGCCGGAGAGCAGCGACTTAGCCGGCGTGTTGCCCGGATCGTCCGCGAGAATGTCCTCAGCGAACTTCTGTGCCATGTCGTAAACGCCCTTGCCAAAATATGCGCGCGCGATCGCCATTCTGGCGTCGTTGTTCGACGAGTCGATCTTGAGCGCGATGCGGCAGATTTGAATCGCCTCGTCCCAATTCTGGTTGACTACCGCCTCGTTGGCTCTATCGATGTGGTACTCGATCCCTTTGCCCAGGGCGTTGTCGATCGTGAGCTTGACGTCTAGCTTCGCAGACTCTCCGTCGCGGTTGTACGCGGAGATCGTGAGCATGACCTCACCCTCGTCATACATGAGCGTATCCATCACGAACTCGTACGGCGTGCTTTCATCTGTCGCCACGAGGTCGCCGTTTACGTAAAACTCGACCTGTGTCACGAGCGACTGCGACTGCACCAGCGCCGTGAAACGATGCTCACCGAACAGCGATGCTCCAGGCTGCGTGTCCAGAGTGATGACGATCTGCCCCGCCGCCGGTGCGGAGACGACGAGAGATGCGAGAAAGAGTCCAACGAAACGACCAAACATAGAGTTCAAACCTCACCTAGCATTATGACGCTTTTCAGCTGGGATGGTCACACCGTATCGCTGCCGCGCTCCTCGGTTCGAATCCGAATCGAGTCCTCGACCGGCTCAACGAAGATTTTGCCGTCGCCGGGCTCGCCTGTTCGGGCTCCGGCAACTATCGCCTCGATAAGCGGCTCAAGCAGCTCGTCTTTTGCAACGACCTCCAACCTGCTGCGGATAGGCAGAGCGATCGTCATCTCGCTGCCGGCAAACCGGACTGGCCGCTCCTCGGAGTTTCCCGAACCGCGAACGTCGCTGACGCTCAGACCGCTGATTTCGAGCCTGCTGAGCGCCGTCCGAACCTCTTCCAGACGGTGTGGACGAATGAAGCACGTCACGCGGATCATGAGCTCTAAATGAACCTGAACTTGCGCCAGTGCAGCACGATCCGCACCGTATACGTGATGAAATTGAACTGGTCGCGGTACAGATCGGCCACCGCCGCTGACTGCTCGCCGGCCCTTCTCCTGCGCATCATGGCCGCGAGGTCGTAGACGAAGTAGAAGTTGAAGCCAGCCGCCAGCACCGAGCCGTTCAGGACCGTCAGCCAACCAATACGTCCCATCGCGGCCAGCACGACCACCGTCAAGATCGTTGCGCCGAGAGCCAGCACGTACTGGCCGACGAAGCTGAAGTCCCTGCCGCAGAGGCAGGCGTACAGGACTAGGTACAGGTAGCCAATTGCCAGCACAAATACCGGAGTTCCTGCCGCAGACACGGATTGAGCGACGAGCGACAGCGCGCCGAGCGTCGGAATCAGCAAAACCAACGAGCCGACGTTGTCCAGCCATCCGCCGTTCGTGAACCGGCGAAGCAGCGTCAGCGCCAGCAGCCCGAATGCGAACGCGGCCGCCGACGCACTCAGATCGAGAAACCCAGGCAGCCAGAAATACCCGGCGATGACGGCAGCGACGGACGCGGCGTGCCCGGCGATCACAGTTCGTGTGAAGCGAAGGGTCTCCTTGTAAGACCTCGACGCTATGTTCTCCGAGACCTCTATCGGCTCGGGAAAGTACGGCTGGATGTGCACTGGCTTGATTCTGACAGAAGTCCGCAGGCCCGTCCTGTGAGTTGGGCCTGGCCACGCGCGAAGGTAGAATCTCGAATCCAGTCGGGATGTGGCTCAGCTTGGTAGAGCGCCTCGTTCGGGACGAGGAGGTCGCAGGTTCAAATCCTGTCATCCCGACCAGGTTAGTTTGCAGTTTGCCGTTGGCAGTTGGCTGTTGGCCGTGGGAGGGGCGACCTCATGTCGATTGGAGGATTTAGGGTCAAGGGTCGATACGCGTACCCGAACAGACCAAGTTCCCCAGGCCCGAAGGGTCGAGCTGCGAAAGCCCGGGGCGTAGCCCTGGGTGAGGAATACACGGTCGATGCGCCCTGAAGGGGCGCGATGACGGCCACGCAGTCTCAAACGGCTCGCTCATCACATATGTCATATGGGTCAGATATGTCGTATCGCAAGAGCGACGCCCGCCGCGCGGCGCCCC